>CALEZX010000066.1 GCA_937928185.1 uncultured Caryophanales bacterium | reverse complement strand
TAAACTAAAATGATATGTTTTTTTGTTTGGTTGATTAAGGGTTCATTCGGACAATCAGTTCAACCGGGTTATGGTCGCTAAATTTGAAATTTTCATTGAGGGTAAGTACTGATTCGACCAGGAGGTTTTCGCTGACGATGAAACCATCAATTGCATAATATTGATTGTTTTCAGTATTAACCGTATCATAAGGCTGATGAAGTAACCGACAGGTTGGATTAGTAGTATCATTTGCAAATTGCCACTGATTTTCATTGAACCAAGTATCATCTAGTCCGAAAGCCTGCCAATAATCGGGGTTATTAAGCGTATAGAGGTAATCATAAGATCCATCGTTATTTTTTGTATAAGCATTCGGAAATGTTTGGTTGAAATCCCCACCAACGACGACATAATTTCCTAACTCATATTCAGCCTGCATTAATTCCTGTAAAGCAGCTATTTCTTGAATTCTCATCGTTCCATCATCATAAGCGGAAAGATGGACATTGATAATTACTAAATATTTATCGCTATCAGCAATAGGCAATCTGGTAATCACTGCACAACGTTTTAAATTAGCTAACCGAAGTGGCCATGAGAAACTACCTGGAAGTTGAATTCTCGTCGCATCTTCAACGTAATAATTAGTAGCTGTCATGATTCCGGAATTAACCGAACCCATCATTTGACCAATTTTAAAAGGAAACGGAACAAAAATACAACGATAGTTATAGCCTAAAGTAACAGGCATATTAACCAGATTCTTAATATAATCATATTGAAGAGTGTTATAGGAACGATTAGATTTATAATCTACTTCCTGCAAGAGATAAATATCTGCATTTGAATCAGTAATGATTGAACCAATTCCAGTTAAATTGGCTTCGACCAATTCTTTACTGTCCATCCGGCCTTTTTCTCCGCCATCCATTACGAAATCTTCGGTTTCACTCAAAGAGGCATAGCCGATGTTAAAAGTCATAATTTTGATTGGCTTACTTAAATCAACCATATTATTCGGTTGATTTTCAAGATTTTGATCAATCACAAGAACGGTTTCATCTGCAGGTCGGTATTCGAATATTTGTAATGTTATGACGAATAGAAGTGCAAATGAAATAATTGAAATAATTAGAATCATGAATATCTTTAATATTCTCTTGAGCATATGATCACCTTTCGATATATTGATTGCTTTTATTATACACAATTTGTTTTTATTTATCGATAAATAATTAAAAATCCACTAGTAAAGAATATTTCATTTGTTATAATAAAATTATCAGGATGTTAAATTTAATATAAGGAGACTAATTATGATGTACTGGGCATTGTTAATTGCTATTTTTTCTGCATGTATCTATATTTATATCGAAACACAAAACAAACCCTTACCATCAATCGCTTTTAAGGGTCTGGCAAGTTTTGGGTTTATTACACTATTTGCAATCAGCGTTCTTTCTTCAAAAGCCTACGTTATGTATCCAACTTTTGTTTTTTTATTTATGTTAGGCTTAATTGCGGGTTTGATGGGAGATATATACCTTGCTTTAAGGCCCCTTCGTCCTTCCGAAGAAAACCACAAGATTATTTTGTTCGGGACGATATGTTTCGCAACCGGTCATTTGTTTTATTACTCGGGGCTGTTAATCATCGGGCAATTTAGTTTATGGGCGATTGGAATCTCATTAGTTATCACAGTAGGTACTTTTTTATTATCGAAAGTCCTAAAATTAAACTGGGGCCCTTCAAAAATTCCTTCAATTATCTATTCTTTCTTAGTATTTTTAGTCGCAGCTCAGGCAATTATGAATGGTGTCAATTTTGGCTTTTCTGGATTTAATGTAGCAGTTATTTCTGGAGCGATTCTATTTGGAATTTCAGATTTGGTTTTAGCTCAGATATATTTCGGTGGAAAAACAACAAGTCCATTTATTGTTTTAAATCTATCGGCTTACTATGCTGCTCAAATTCTTCTTGCATTTTCGTTATATTTACTATAAAAAAAGCTGCGGAAGCAGCTTATTTTATTGGGTATTTTTTTAGTTTTTCATTGAGGTCATTAACTACGAACTTCTCAAGTTTCATAATTTCACGATCATATGTAATCAATCCGTTTACTTCTAATTCAACGTCAGATAACTGAGTATAGATTGATGCACAAAGTCCCTTTGGAACCAACGGAATTATCTGTTCTTCCAATAGTTTTTCATAAGCAGAAGATAGTTCTGCCTTTGACTCATACATCCGGTATCCAAAACTATTGGATTCATCCCAGCAATGCTTTGATAATATTTGGGAATATCCACCAAATTCAGAAAGTACGAATGGACGTTTTTTATCTTTTTTAGGCGTTTTCACTTTAAAAATGTATTTATGTATACTAACAAAATCAGGTCCTTTTTGATCGTGCCAACCACTCGCGTGGTCGACCAAACGATATGGATCGATTTTTTTTATTTCCTGTCCTATTCGGAGAGCATCGAATTGACCCCAACCTTCGTTAAAAGGAACCCAGCAACATATACAGGGATGATTATATAAATGATCAATCACTCCTTTTAAATGAGTTTCAAATTCCTGTCTTCCTTTTATATTATTACGATGAAAGCGACGATAAGAATGATCCTTGATTTTAATTCCTAGATTAGGTAAAGCAACAGCTAAAGTATTTCCAATGTATCCTTCGCCGCCGTTTGGCATATCTTGCCATACAATCATTCCTATTCGATCGCAGTGATAATACCAGCGTCTAGATTCGACTTTAATATGTTTTCTTAGCATGTTAAAGCCTAAACTTTTCATCGTCTCAATGTCATCAATCATTGCTTGGTCGCTAGGAGGGGTTAGTAATCCGTCAGGGAAATATCCCTGATCAAGAACTCCTGTTTGAAAATAAATCTGATTATTCAGAAAAACTCTTGGTAAGCCTGTTGAATCTAATCCAATATGAATTTTTCTCAATCCAAAATAGGTTTTGACGGTATCGATTACCTGATTCTTGTCGGTTAATTCGAGAATAACCTGATAGAGATGTGGTGATTCTGGGCTCCATAATTTTGGATGATTTATCATTATTTCAGTAAATGAATTTGGATGAATTTTCTGACTCGATATTTCTGATGAATCATCGTATATCTTGATATTGACGATATGATTATCAGAATTGACGATATTTGGGCAAATACGTATAAGTGAATTATCGACATCGGATACGATTTTTACGGAATCAAAATATACATTTGGTACATACTCCATCCAAACACTCTGCCAAATACCTGAAGTAGCGGTGTACCAAATGCCTTTGGGATTAAGGACTTGTTTACCCCGTTCCTGATAACCGGTGTCAGTCGGGTCTTCAACGCAGACGATCAATTGGTTATCGCCAACGATAACATAATTTGTAATATCGAAAGAAAACGGAAGATAGCCTCCTCTGTTTTTGCCTACTAATTGGTTGTTAATGTATACCGAACAATAATAGTCTACTGCTTCAAAATGAAGCAATAATCGCTGGTTTTCTAAAGTTTCATTAACCTGAAAAATTCTTCTGTACCATAGCACTTCATCAGGCATGAGTTTCTTCTGAACTTGAGATAACGAACTTTCAACACAAAATGGTACGATTATTTCGCCATGATATTCAGTGGGAGAATCTTCATTTTTTGACAGAATTGCATAGTCATATCTACCATTTAGATTTATCCAACTGCTTCTTTCCATTTCTGGGCGAGGATAATCATTTAATGGTAAATCTAAATTGATATTTTTTGAATATTTCGATACTAAAGATTTCTTGATATTTTGTTCCATCAAAACAACTCCTTTATTAAAATATATTATATCATTTTTATATCCATAAAAAAATAACGCTTAGGTTTTATCTTTTATATGTTTAAAGATAATTGAACTTATATAGGTATCGGGTTATAATAAATACAATGGAGGAATGATTATGGAACAAACTGAAATTTTAGAATTTAATATTAAAGAATTAGGTGATAGACATCGGTTAGTTCGTGTTATTCTCCCGCACGATTACTATGTTAATTTAACAAAGCGATATCCGGTTATTTATATGCATGATGGTCAAAATTTGGTTGACCCGGCAAAACATAGTGGATATTCATGGGATGTTGCAAATACAGTTACTAAGCTTTCACTTGAAAATAAAATAGAAAGTGTCATTATTGTCGGCATCGATTCCGATGATTCATTTAGAATTCAGGAATATACAAATATTTTAAGCAAAAGCGCTGAAAAAAATATTCATAAATTCACAAAGGAAAGCATTTTTTTACCAGAAGCCCATTTATATGCTAAGTTTTTAGTAGAAGTATTAAAACCTTATATTGATCAAAATTACCGAACATTATCTGATCGAATGAATACTGCAGTCGCCGGAAGTTCTTGTGGTGGCAACGTTTCACTATACATTGGTTCAGTGTATAATGACATTTTTGGCATCGTTGGGGCGTTTTCTCCTGCATATTGGATTGTAAAAGACGATGTTTATGAACGTATTAAAAATAAGTCTTTTCTTAACAAAACAAGAGTATATCATGATATGGGAGGAAAAGAAGAAGGGCTTTTGTCACGTTTTACCTGTGTCAAAGCAGCAAAAAAAATGGCAAAAATTCTAGATGAGAAAAATTTAGGTGAAGATAATCATTTATTCAATATAGATTATAAAGGCCGTCATACTGAACTTTTCTGGCAAGATCGTTTTCATGAATTTTTGACATGGGCCTTTAAAAAATAAATACATTTATTGCTTGAAAATCATTTTTTCAGTAGTATAATATAAATTTGTATTTAGTTAGGAGAGATAAATATGAAACTAATGGTTTATGTGATGAATGATGTTCATCAACTGGATAAGTTTTTAGTAGAATTAAAAGATAATAATATTAAAGGTGCAACGATTATCAACAGTACCGGTATGGGAAGAGTTCTTTCAGAAAGCGATGATATGAATATTATAGGATCCCTTAAACTTCTTTTTGACGGTCCAAGATCAGAATCTAGAGTAATCTTAATGGCTTTAGAAGATGATCAAATTGACATTGTACTCAATATTATCAGTCATTATGCAGGAGATCTTTCCAAACCTAATTCGGGAATTGTCTTTACTCTACCAATTGATTTTATAAAAGGTTATAAGAAATAAGGTGCAAATTTAATGGGATTAACAGGATTGTTATATGCCGGTATCTTGATTGTTACCGGTCTTATTTTTGGGAAAATTGCTAAATATGCAAAACTACCTAATGTTACAGGATACTTAGTAGGAGGACTACTTATTGGCCCTTCTTTACTTGGAATCATCGGAGAAAATGCGATAGAATCAATGACGATAGTTTCTAATGTAGCCTTGGGATTTATCGCTTTTTCAATCGGTAACGAATTAAAAGTGTCTTATTTTAAACAGGTAGGAACCAGACCGATAGTGATTGCCGTTTTTGAAGCTCTATTTGGCGTCGTTTTTGTCTTTGTTGCGGTTATCATTTACTTTTTAATTACCCATCAGTTAGACATGACGAATATTCGTTTCGCATTAGTATTAGCAGCTATTGCCGCAGCTACAGCTCCTGCAGCTACTTTCATGGTTGTAAAACAGTATCATGCTAAAGGAGAATTGACAAATACTTTACTTTCAGTAGTTGCACTAGACGATTCTGTAGCGATTATGCTTTTTGGAATATGTGTCGCAATTGCAAATATTCTAGGTAAAACCGGAACGACTGACTCATCTTTATTTATGCAAATACTAGCTCCTTTTTGGGAGATTATTCTCTCTATTGGAATAGGTGGCATTTTCGGAATTATTATTACTTTTGCAGTTAAGTGGTTTTCGGGGTCAGGAAACCGAATCAGTTTGGTTATAGCTTTTGTTTTCTTAACAACTTATTTGGTCACTGAACTCAACGGATCTGCTTTATTGGGTTGTATGGCTTTAGGAGCAGTGTTTGCCAATACAAGCAATAAATATGATGAGGTTAATAATCTTGTTAATTATATCACTCCCCCTATTTTTATTATGTTTTTTGTTTTGAGTGGTGCAGAACTTAATTTATCATTGTTGCTGGTTGTAGGATTTATTGGAGTAATATATGTCTTCTCTCGTGTTGGAGGAAAGATATTTGGTTCATGGCTTGGGGCTAAGATTACAAAAGCAGAACCAAAAATTCAGAAATACTTGGGGTTTGCTTTGATTCCGCAAGCCGGCGTGGCAATTGGATTGTCTTTAATTGCTACACAGGTTTTGAATCCAGAGATGGGTTCTCAAATCAGAACGATTATTTTGGTTGCTACTTTAATATATGAACTAACCGGACCAGTAATTACGAAAAAGACTTTACAGGCTGCTGGAGAAATAGATTTAAAACATTAACAATAAAAGCCGAGAGGCTTTTTTTGTATATTGATTAGAAGTTGATTGATTTCAGTTAATATGTTAAAATTGTCATGATTGGGATGGTGATATAAAATGATTAAATATGGAAAAGGCGTTTGTTATTCTGGCTATCGTGAAAACCAGAGTCCTGTTACTAAAAAATATCCTTCTTATGATCAAATTTATGAAGATTTGAAAATTCTTGAAGGTCAATTTGAATATTTAAGAATGTATGATCCTTATGAACACGCTCAAATCGTTTTAAAAGTCATAAGAGAAAATAAATTAAATTTTAAAGTAATATTGGGTGTTGAACCTCAAGGAGAAATATCGAATCCTAATTGCCCATGGGGAGGACTTCACTCTATAGAAGAAATTAAATCTAATCATGTCAATAACTTTAAACAGCTTGATTTATTAGCTAAAGTGGCAAACGAATATCAAGATATTGTGTTTGCAGTGTCGGTTGGTAATGAAAATACTTCTGAATGGCATCATAATTTGATGCCTGCAAGTACATTAGCGGAGCACGTTTTATATATTAGAAAATTAGTATCTGTTCCTATCACGTTTTGCGAGGGCGCATATGCATGGAATCATCATTGTCAGCCTCTGGCAAAAGTAGTCGATTTTATTAGTATTCATTCGTATCCTTTATGGCTCCAAACACCTTTGGCGGATGCTTTAAAACTCAACATAAAAGATTATCAGGAAACTATAAAAACATATCCGAATAAGCAGGTTATTTTCACTGAATTTGGATGGGCGACCAGTTCTAGCGGTCAAATGATTAAAGAAGATACTAATGAAGAAGCTCAAGCTGTATATTTAAAACAAGTTGATCAGTGGGCGGAAGAAAATCAAGTTTTAATGTTCTTATTTGAAGCTTTTGATGAGCCGTGGAAGGGATCAAATAATCCCGATGAACCAGAAAAACACTGGGGAATATATCATCTCGACCGAACACCTAAATTGTATTATCGAACCAAGGGTGAAAAGTAATGAACCAATCAAATGATTTTATTATGATTGGGCAAATTGTAAATACTCATGGTGTTAAGGGTGAAATCAAATTAAAAAGCCAGACCGATTTTAAAAAAGACCGTTATAACAGAAATAATTTGACTTATATTGATTATAATGGTGAAAAAATTGATGTGAAAGTGAAGAGTTTCCGTACTCATAAAGGATTTGATTTGCTTATATTTGAAGGGCTTGAAGATATTAATTTAATAGAAAAATATAAAGGTTGTTATTTATATACAGAAAACAAAAAAGTAAAAGAATTATCAAAAAATGAATATCATATTTCCGATCTAGTCGGGCTTAATGTTTTCCAAAATCAAGATAAAAAAGGAATAGTTCAGTCAATTAGAAGTTATCCGCAAGGAGATTACCTTGAAATAATGACTATTAATAACGAGATTAAACTGGTTCCTTTTATTAAAGAATTTATCCTAGATGTTAATCTTATTACCCAATCAATTTCTGTTATCGAAATGGAAGGTCTCTTATGAAAATTACTATTCTAACGATTTTTCCAGAAATGTTTTCGGGAGTATTTACAGAATCAATATTAAAAAGAGCTCAGGGTCAGGGAAGTATAGAGATTAATTTTGTTAATTTCCGTGATTTTTCACAAAATAAACATCACCGAGTAGATGATTACTCTTTTGGTGGAGGACCTGGTTTGATTTTATCGGTTGAACCTATTTATCTAGCTCTTAAATCGATTCCTGATTATGAATCAGCACTGAAAATTTTGATGACTCCTCAGGGGACTCCTTATACTCAAAAAATCGCAAATGAATTATCAAAAAAAGATCATGTGATTATTATATGCGGTCATTATGAAGGCTTTGATGACCGTATTCTCAACTTTGTCGATATGGAAATTTCTATAGGAGATTATGTACTGACTGGCGGCGAAATAGGGGCCATGGTCATAGTCGACAGCGTAGCACGGTTACTTCCAGGAGTTCTGAGTAGTGACGAAAGTTTTGAGCAGGATTCTTTTTATAATGGATTTTTAGAGTATCCGCAGTATACAAGACCACAGGAGTTTATGGGAATGAAAGTTCCAGAAATTCTTTTGTCAGGAAATCATGCTGAAATTGATAAATGGCGTAAAGAGGAATCATTAAAAAGAACAAAAGAGAGAAGACCTGATTTACTGAAAAACCGAAGCGAAAAAGATTGATTTTATTTAATACATATGCTATAATACAAAACGCTGTAAGAACCATACCGACGTTCCGCTGGACAATGATCCATGAACCAAGGAATAAAAAATTTGAGGAGTTGATCACTATGTCACAGCAAATTATTAATTTAGTAACACAAGAATTTATTAAAAATGACATTCCGGAATTTCGTCCTGGAGACAATGTCAAAGTTTCAGTAAAGATCAAAGAAGGAAACCGTGAACGTATTCAGGCTTTTGAAGGTCTTTGCATTAAGAGACAAGGTGGAGGCGTTAGCGAAACCTTCACAGTTCGTAAGATGTCTTATGGAGTAGGTGTCGAAAGAACATTCCCGTTACATTCGCCACTTATCGAAAAAATTGAAGTTACTCGTCGCGGACAAGTACGCCGTGCGCACCTTGGCTACATTCGTGGATTATCTGCGAAAGCAGCAAGAATCAAAGAAAAACGCTAACAGCTTGAAGACAATCAGCCGATTGTCTTCTTTTTTTGCTTTATGAAAGAAAAATGAAAAATTTTCATAATTTCATCTAAAAGCATTGAAACACAATGTAAATAATGATAGAATAACATAAGAATTATGATATTTGATTTATTCTTATGAAAGGATTGGGTAAATACTATGAATAAAGCTACAATATATAATGTCGCATATGCAGCTAATGTCTCACTTGCTACGGTTTCTAGAACCCTGAATAACCCTCAGAAAGTGAAACCTGAAACACGTGATCGCGTTTTGCGAGTTATTAAAGAACTTGGATATAAGCCCAATGCTTTTGCAAAGGGATTAGCCAGTAAAAAATCAACCACTGTCGCAGTAATTGTTCCTGATATGTCTCGAGCTTCGGTTGCTGAAATGCTAAACGGTATTTCAGTTGAATCTCACAAATATTCATATTCACTTCTTATTTTCGTTATGAAAGATGATAAGATTGATGAATCAGAAATGCTGAAAGAAGTTGTTGCATCACAAGTTGATGGTATATTATACTTGAACGATGAAATTAATGAAAATCAGTATACAATGTTAAATATTATCCAGGATGAATATAAGGTTCCTATCGTATTAGCCAACACTCTATATCCTTACGACAATAAACTTGTCACTGTTTGCATAGACTATTTTAAAGCAGCGTATGAATTAACTACGCAACTTATCAATGAAGGAAGAAAAGAAATCTATCTTCTCACGACTGCTCGAAAATACATGGTTAATGATTTAAAAGAAGAAGGATACCTCAAAGCTATTAAAGAAGCAAAACTTTCTCCGAATATCGTTAGAACCAGTGGTGATATTTCGATTAACACCGTTCACTTCAATGAACTTTTCAAAGAAAAAACATTGGTTGACGGAGTAATAGCTGTCCGCGATTCTATCGCTGTTTCATTTATTAATACGATGATTGAAAAAGGAAAACGAATACCGGAAGATATCAGCGTTTATGGTTTCCAAAACACTAAATACGCTTCATTATCTCGTCCTAAATTATCTTGTGTTGATATACCTGTCACTGAAATTGGTCAACGCGCTATGGCGCTTTTAAAACATGAAATAGACGGTGAAGTAAACGAGATTAAATTTAACGTTTTACCTCACAATATCATTAAACGACAATCTTCAAAATAAAACGATGAATAAGTTAAGTAGTTTTTATGGGTTGATTATTAGAGATTCGGTGGATGGTGAAAACCGGAACAGCCATATAAACGAATTACGCTTAGGAGTTTCTGCGAAGCAGACGGTAAATCCGTTATCTTTCCAAGTGCACGAAAGTGAACAAAGGTGGTACCACGGTTGAAATAAATCGTCCTTTATACAGGGCGATTTTTTATTTTTTTATAGAAAGAAGGAAGAAAAATGAATTTATTCGAAGATTTAAAATGGCGAGGGCTTACTTATGCAATGACAGATCCCTCAATTGAAGAAGTATTAAATAACGACAAAGTAACTTTTTATCTAGGAGCTGATCCTACTGCAGATAGCTTACATGTTGGTCATCTTTTAGCTTATCTTGTAGCGAAAAGATTAATGCTGGCCGGTCATAAACCGATTTTAGTTATCGGTGGCGGAACCGGATTAATCGGAGATCCAAGTTTCAAAAATACTGAAAGACCTTTACTGACTATTGAGACATCGTTAAGTAACGCTGCGGGGATTACAAAACAGGTCCAGAAATTACTTCCAAACGCTAAAATTGTTAATAATTATGATTGGCTATCGTCACTGAATGCAATAGAATTTTTGCGCGATATCGGTAAGAACTTTAACGTTTCGTACATGATGAGCAAAGACTCAGTTAAATCACGAATTGAAAATGGTATCTCGTTTACCGAATTTTCTTATCAGATTATACAAGCGTGGGATTTTGAGCATTTATATCATAAATACGATTGTAAAATGCAAATAGGCGGACAGGATCAATGGGGAAATATAACCTCAGGATTAGAGCTCATTCGAAAAGTTCATGGAGCAGATGCTAAAGCATTCGGTTTTACTTTTCCGTTAGTGACGAAAGCTGATGGAACTAAATTTGGTAAATCTGAATCGGGAGCCGTCTGGCTAGATCCTGATAAAACGTCTCCTTATGAATTTTATCAATATTGGATAAATACGGCTGATGATGATGTTATTATGAGATTAAAGCAATTTACTTTCTTGTCAAAAGAGGAAATTGATTTACTGGATAAAGATTTATCTGCCCATCCGGAATTAAGAAATGCTCAAAAAGCATTAGCAAGAGAGTTAACTGAATTAGTTCACGGGAAAAAAGCTTTAGAAGAAGCTGAAAATATTACTCAGGCTTTATTTTCTGGTTCAATTGAGTCATTAACTGTTGAAGAAATCGAAATGGGATTTAAAGACCTACTTGGGTTTGTCAGCGAACAAGACCAATCGATTATTGATTTACTTATAAGCACTCTATTAGTTCAATCAAAACGTGAAGCGCGTGAACTATTACAAAGTGGTGCAATCTCAGTCAATGGTATAAAAATTACTGATATGAATGAACTTGTAAAAAAAGAAAATGCCATTGGAAACCGCTATTCAGTTATTCGTAAAGGTAAGAAGAAGTACGTATTAGTAAAACATCTATAGTTTAAATTAAAGAGGATGTCGCTTGACATCCTCTAATTTTTTTCTTTGTTCTGATTTCGATCATTAAATCGCATGTAAATAATCCTTAAGGCGTTAAGAACGCATAATAACGTCACGCCTACATCCGCAAAAATAGATAACCACATAAACATTATGCCAAACCCTGATAATACGAGGAATGCCAGTTTAATTGTCATTGAAAATACGATATTTTGTGTTGCAATAGATCTTGTTCTTTTAGCGATATTTATCGCTCTTTCTAATAATCTTAAATCATCATTTACGATGATGATATCTGAAACTTCAATTGCCAAATCAGACGCTGAACCCATAGAAACGCCGATATCAGCGTTTTTAAGGAGTGGGGCATCATTGATACCGTCTCCTACATATAAACTGACAGAGTTAGTTCTTATAGCTTCAAATTTCTCAAGTTTCTGATCGGGTAATAATTCTGAATAATATTCAATTCCGCCAAGTTTTAAAGCAATATCGCGAGCAGAATCTTCGTTATCTCCCGTTAACATGACAGTATCATAATTTTTTGTAAAACGTCTTACGGTTTCCATCGACGTCTCTTTTAATTCGTCCTTAACGATAACATAGCCAATATACTCATTATTTTTTGCGATAAAAGTGTAGGAACCGACAGGAAGCTTTGACTGATTAAATTCAACGCCTTTGCTCAATAAAAAACGTTTGCTTCCAGCTAATACTTCAACACCATCGATTTGTCCTGATATGCCATATCCTGGCACTTCTTTAACATTTTCAATATCAAATAACTGTCCTTTATAAAAATCAACTATAGCTTCTGCAATCGGATGATTGGAATATTTTTCTATCGAGGCGGCTAATTGTAAAGTGTCTTCGTTGGAATATTCTTTTACGAAAAATGCTCCATATGTTAACGTCCCAGTTTTATCCATCGCGATGGTTTTCACATCAGTTAATGTGTGTAAGAAGGTTGATCCTTTAAATAAGATACCGTTTTTTGCTGCGCTTCCAATCCCTGCAAAATATGACAAAGGAACAGATAACACAAGAGAACAAGGACAAGATATGACCAAAAATATTGCAGCGCGATATATATATCCTGTCGGAGTAGTGACGTTAGCGGAATCGAAAATTATTCCAAAAAGAACTAAAAGGCCCGCTAGAATGACCACGATAGGAGTATAAATTCTCGAAAATTTGGTGATAAACATTTCAGTTTTTGATTTTGAGTTGGTTGAATTTTCGATTAAATCGATAATTTTTGACATAGTAGAATCTTGGTATTCTTTTTCAGCTTTCATGTGGATAACATCACCAACACAGATGTTTCCAGATAAAACTTGAGTACCTTCTTCAGCATGCATTAATTTTGATTCGCCCGTTAATGAAGAAGTATTTAGACTAGTAGATCCCTGTATTACTACACCGTCGACTGGTATTCTTTCACCATTTTTTACGACGAGTATATCTCCAACTTTAATTTGCATTGGATCTTTAATAACAATCTTATCATCTACTAATACATTAGCATATTCGATTTTTATTCCCATAAGGGCAGTAATCTCGTTTTTTGATCTTTGAACCGCCAGTGATTGTAAGTGCTCACCAATTGAATATAGGATGATAACAGCAATACTTTCTTCATATTTACCTAAAAACATAGCGGCGAAGGTCGCAATTATCATCAAAGTATTTTCATTAAAAAAATTGAATTTTCTAATACTCTTAATAAGTAAAATAAAGAGTCTCGACACTAGTAACACATAGCCTACCCAGTACATTACATATATAGCCCATTGCGGTAACACTAGTTCATAATTGGTTTTGAAAATGAAATTAAAATATTGTGGAATTCGATATATAGAAAAAGTGATTAATATTACACCCATACCGATTAAAACAAAAAAGTACTCTTTTAGAAAACTTGGTTTTTTTTCAGTTTTTCCGGTGCCAAAATAATGAGTATCGATATTATCTTCTAACATATCGACGATGCTTTTTATTTCTTTTAAAGCGATTTCTTCGTCATACTCATCTTTAAAATCAACAAGCATTATCTGATTTGTATAATTAAAACTTGCGCTATTGACATAAGGAAGTCGGCTCGTTCGTTTTTCTATTTTATTAATACATGTCGTACAGGAAAGGTTTTTCATTACTATTTTGCGAATCATGTTTTCACCTATATTAATCAAATGGTCTTACCTCAGCAAGACCGGTTTTTATAGTTTTACTATAATACCATTATACTAACTATTTCAATTTTGTCAATTTTATCTCTAAATAGCCATGTTTTAAAGAAATTAATAGATATATTTGAACGGCTTATTCTTTGCAAAAACGTGTATTTGTGATAAAATTAAATAGAATGGAGTGACATAAATGGATTGGTTAAAAATTGCAGAATCATATCGTGAAGAATTTATAGAAAAGACACAAGTTTTACTTCAGTATCCTACTTTACTAGATCAATTTAATCCAGATAATCTTGAAGCACCCTTTGGGACCCCAATCAGACAAGCATTAGACTGGTTTCTATCGATGGGTGAAGCAGATGGTTTTAAAGTTAAGAATATAGATAATTACGCCGGGCATCTAGAAATGGGTTCAGGAAATGAAATTTTAGGTATTTTAGGGCATCTTGACGTAGTGCCAACTGGAGGGAAATGGGATTATCCTCCGTTTGGAGCCACTTTGATAGATGGAAAAATTTATGCCCGTGGGTCAATGGATGATAAAGGACCATCGATGGCTGCTTATATCGCAATGAAAATGGTGAAAGACCAAAAAATCCATTTAAATAAAAAAGTCCGTCTGATTCTGGGTTGCGATGAAGAATCAGGTATGAGATGTATTAAACGCTATCTCGAAAAGGAACAAATGCCTGATTTAGGGTTTGCTCCTGACGCTGATTTTCCGCTAATCTATGGAGAAAAAGGTAATTTAAGCTGGGATATTACTGGACATGAAGTCGATGACTTAATTATCAGTATTGAATCTGGCGAACGCTATAATGTCGTTCCGGATGAGTGTGTAGCAGTATTATCGAGAGATTTATCAGTACAGTTCAATGAATACTTATCATCTCATCAATACAATGGAAAGATTGAAGGAAACGTCTATACTATTTATGGAAAAAATTCACATGCTGCTTGGCCTTATAATGGCGTAAATGCAATCTTCTTAATGGTTGAATTTTTAAAGCAACACAGCCATTCAAAGGTCATTGATTATTTGTGTAAATATCATACTTTTGATTTTTATGGTAAAAAGTTAAACATCGATCATTTTGATGAAGAAATGAAGGAGTTAACGATAAATCTTGCTTTTATTCATTATCAAAATCATGAATTTAAAATTGGTGTAAATATCCGTTATCCAAAAGGCTTTGATTTTGATAACCAGGTCAAAAAAATCGAACGTTCTATTGTTGATTATGGCTTTAAATACATGCCTCATAGAAATTCATTACCACATTATGTAAGCCCAGAGGATCCACTCGTAAAAACATTGTTGTCTGCTTATCAGAAGTACTCTCACGATTTTGAATCTCCCATTGTAACAATTGGGGGAGGAACATATGCCAGAACATTGAAAAAAGCAGTTGCTTTCGGTCCTAATCTTCCTAAAAATGAAGATTTGGCTCATCAGCCAAATGAATATTTGGTTGTTGATGACATGATTATGGCTGCGGCTATATATGCAGAAGCGATTGTTAATTTGTGTACGGAGTAAAACATTCACATGCGACTCAGAAAAGTAAAATATGCTTTTGAAAAATTACAAAGTTACCCGGATTTAGTAATAATCGAGCCTAAAAAATATAAGGGAAAATGGAGTTCACAATTTTGTGTTCAACAGGATATCCATCTTGAAATAGGCATTGGAAAAGGGAAATTTTTGTTTGAACTTGCCAAAAAGAACCCCAATATTTATTATCTAGGTATTGAGAAATATGATTCTGTCATTGTAAGAGCGCTAGAAAAATTATTAAATGAACCGCTCCCGAATGTTAAATTAATCTATGTCGATGCCGAAAATCTTCCTGAAATATTTGCCAAAGGCGAGATATCTCGTTTATATCTAAATTTTTCAGACCCGTGGCCAAAAAACTCTCATAAAAAAAGACGATTGACTAGTCCCTTATTTTTGATGAGATATTTGTCGATTTTGAAAGAAAATTCGATTATTGAATATAAAACAGATAATTATCCTTTCTTTGAATATACCATGATGACGCTTGTTCAAAGCGAAACAAAGATTCATCGAATTAGTTTGGATTTACATAATGAAAACGATATTGATAACGTCGAAACGGAATTTGAATCTAAATTCGTGGCAATGGGCAATCCGATTTACTATATCAGTTTTCAAATGAAGGAGTGAAATAATGCTGAAAGATTTTTACAGAACATTAGTTGATTTACCCGGAGTAGCAGCAAATGAAATATATGTAAGAAAGTTTATGAAACAAGAACTTACAAAAGTTTCTGAACGGATTATTCAGGATAAGTTAGGATCAGTTTTTGGTGTTATCAATGAACATAAAAACGGACCGAAAGTAATGATAGCCGGTCATATGGATGAAGTAGGAGCTATGGTTTCAGGAATTACTGATAAAGGATTTATCAAAATGATTCCGATTGGATCAATAAATGCCCCAATCATGATGAGCGAGCATCTGAATGTCGTTATTGATGATGGTTCATTTGTTCCTGGAGTGGTAGGAGCTAAACCGCCACACTTATTAAGAGACGGTGCAAGCAAACAAGTCTCTGACTTTGATGATTTTGTCCTTGATATTGGCGCTGATTCGAAAGATCACGCGTTACAAATGGGCATAAAAGTCGGTCAACAAGTGGTTTTTGAAAATAATTATAAAGTATCAAAAGACGGCAAAAAAATCTTTTCAAAGGCTTGGGATGATCGTTTTGGATGTGGAATGGCGTTAGACATTTTACAATCTGTAGATAAAACTAAACTTCCATGCCAATTATTTGCAGGAGCAAATGTTCAAGAAGAAGTGGGGTTAAGAGGCGCAGGAATTTCAGCTTACATGGTAAAACCTGATTTGTTTATCGCTGTTGATTGTAGCCCTTGTTCAGATACATTTGAGGATTCTGAAATTGGTGGAAAACTCGGCGGTGGTTTCATGATTCGATTTTACGATCCTTCATGCATAATGCATCAGGGAATTAAAAAATTTGTAGAAGACACTGCGAAAGAACACAATATAAAGTTTCAATACTATAAATCCGGCGGTGGAACTGACGCCGCTAAAGTCCAACTTTCTGAAGATGGCGTAGTGGTTTGTACTATCGGAATGCCTTCAAGATATATCCACTCATCGACTTCAATGATTCATACCGATGATTATGAAGCGGTTAAGGCAGTTATCTTAGCAATGCTTGAGAAACTCGATTTTGATAAAATTCAGGAAATTAAATCGAACGTTTGATTTAATATAAAACTTATGAGACCACTATTGTGGCTTGAAAAGGAGAAAAAATGAATACAAAAACGTTTTTTGGAAACAAGAGAAAAGTCAGAGAAATGACCTTGCTTGCAATGTTTATTGCTATCATTATCGTCATGGGTTTTGTGCCATATTTGGGGTATATTACCATTTTAGGAACTAGTAGTGTTACTCTTATACACATTCCGGTTTTAATCGGAGCAGTTTTAATGGGGAGAAAAGGCGGAATCATTCTTGGCTTAACCTTTGGTTTAACCTCTTTTCTCAGAGCGCTGACCAGTGTGGGATTAGATTATATTTTTATCTTTCCATGGGTTTCTATCCTACCTAGATTTCTATTTGGATTGATTATCTATGATGTTTATCGTTTCTTTTATAAATTATTTAAAGGACGATTATTGGCATTAGTTATCAGTTTTGGACTTTTAACAATCATCCATACGCTCATGGTTTTACCTCTAATGATTACAGCGTTTCCATTAGCTCTCAATTTACCATCGGTTAGTTCGGTGGTCAGTTCCGGTGGCGAAGGATTATTAGAGTTTATGCGTGGAACAAACTCTATCAGTGCAATCATGACCATCATTATTGGTGTTCTTGTTTCAAATGGGATTCTTGAAGCGGGAATAGCAGCATCAGTAGGAGCTGTCGTCGCCGATCGTTTAATCGCAATCCTGAAAAAAGAAGAAGTAGAACACGATGATGAGGGGGATGAAGAGATTGCTTCTATTGATTGATATTGGCAATACAACAATAACTATTGGATTATCTAGTCAAAAAAAGATAGAAAAGATTTTCCGACTAAATACAGAAAAAAATAAATCTAGTGATGAATATGCGGTTACATTGAATATAATGTTAAAAGACATATCATTCAGACATGTCGTCATTTCATCAGTCGTTCCTGAACTGAATGATGTCTTCCGAGAGTATTTTTTGAACTGGTTTGATTTAACTCCATTATTTTTGACACAGGGAGTAAAAACCGGAATAAGAATCAATTCTGACAACCCAAAAGAAGTAGGTTCTGATTTGATAGCGAATGCGATTGGAGCTTCAGTGACTTACTCGCCGACATGTTTAATAGTTGATTTGGGTACAGCAACTACTTTTACATATGTTGAAAACCTGATTTTAAAAGGTGTAATAATTACTGCTGGAATAACAACCCAAAAGAATGCTTTAATCAGTAAAACGTCTTTATTGCCTCAGGTAGAGATAGAAATTCCAACAAAGCTTCTCGGGACTAATACCGTTGATTGCATCAAATCCGGAATTGTATACGGTCATGCTTCGATGATCGATGGAATGATAAAAAGAATAAAAAAATCGATAGGGAATGATAAACTTCCAGTTATTTTGACTGGCGGACATTCGAAAATATTATCACCGGTTCTTGAAGAAAACTTAATACTTGACGAAAGATTACTTCTTAAAGGTCTTCAAGAAGTTTTTTACCGCAATTACCCAAATGAAATTTCTTAATCAATCAGAAAAAGTGTACATGTGTAGTGTGCATTTTTTTGTATCTATGATACAATGTTTATGATAGTTGAGGTGCTTTATGAAGAAATTACTCTTAGTTGATGGCAACAATCTTTTATTTCGTTCATATTACGCTACTGCTTCAATGGGAAATTTAATGAAAAACAGTCAAGGCGTTTATACGAATGCTGTTTTTGGTTTTGTATCAGCCATGCAGTCAATAGTAAAAATGGACTATACTCATATTTTAGTTGCCTGGGATCCAAAAGGACCTACTTGGAGACATATAAAATATGAAACCTATAAAGGAACACGTAAAGAAACTCCGAGTGAATTAATTAGCCAAATGCCACTTGTCAGAGAGTATCTTGATAGTGCTAGAATTGCACGTTATGAACAAGATTTATATGAAGCTGATGACATCATCGGTTTTTGTGCAACGCATTTTGCCCATGATTTTGATACCATTGACATTTTCTCAAATGATCATGACTTAATGCAGTTGCTTGGCCCGAAAGTTAGACAAGTAATTTCAAAAAAAGGGATCAGTGAAATCGAAATATTTACTCCGGAAACAATGCAAGAAAAATTAGGAGTAAGACCTGATCAAATCCGCGATTATAAAGGTTTGGTTGGCGACCCTTCAGATAATATTCCTGGAGTTCCTGGTGTCGGTGATAAAACAGCAATTAAATTACTTGAGGAATACGGAACGCTCGAGAATATTCTTGAGCACACAGAAGATTTGAAAGGCAAGCTTAAAGAAAAAATGACTGAATTTCACAATCAGGCGATTTTTTCAAAGGAATTAGCGACAATCGTAACTGATTTTGATAATCGATTGTCTGTGGAATATATCGAGTATAATGGACCAAATTTGGATGAATTAAAGCATTTTTTACAAAAAATGGAATTGCATTCTTTAATTAGGAAAATTGATTTTACAACAAAAAAAGTTCCCGAAGTTATAAATAATCATTTTGAAATCATTGATAATCAAAACAAACTGATAAAAATTCTTTTGCCTAATAGCGCAGTTCATTTAGAGTTATTCGGATTAAATTATCATACTGCTGAAAAAATCGGATTCAGTATTACTAATCAAAACGGATCTTTTTATATAGATTATCGATTCGCTGTATCAGTCCCAGAATTTTTCCAATGGCTTGCTAACGAAAAAGAACCAAAATATGTCTATGATTATAAACAAATCAAAGTTGCCCTTTTATGGGATAATTATGATATAAAAGGTGTCGTTTTTGATTTGCTGCTTGCAGCATATTTAATTAATCCTAATATGACGAAAGAAGATTTAAGAGTGGTTACTGCCAATTTTGATTATTTAGACGTCGATTATGATGAAACTATATATGGACGCGGAGCGAAATATTCACTGCCAGAAGATTTAAATTTGGTTAAGAAACATATTGTCGATAAATCTAAAGCCGTATATGAATTAAGAAATAAAGTATTGGCTATAATTGATGATAACCAACAGCGGTCATTGCTTGAAGATATAGAAATTCCTCTTGCCAATACACTTGCCAAAATGGAATATGAAGGTATTAAAATTGATACTTCTGAACTCGACAATTTTGGTGGTAATCTGAATACAAGAATTAGTATTTTAGAAAAAGATATTTACGTTTTAGCTGATGAGGAATTTAATATTAATTCTCCTAAACAACTGGGTGTTATTTTGTTTGAAAAGATGAATCTGCCCTACTATAAGAAATCAAAAACAGGATACTCTACTGATATCTCTGTTTTAGAGCAGCTTATCGATTTTCATCCTATCATTTTAAAAATTATTGAGTACCGTTCTTTAACAAAACTTTATTCGACTTATTACGAAGGTATTAAGAATGCTTTAACTTTAAAAAACGATGGAAGAGTACATACAATATACAAACAGACCATAGCGCAAACGGGCCGTCTATCCTCAATTGAACCAAATTTACAAAACATACCTATTAAAACCGAAGACGGAAAAGAACTACGGAAGATATTTGTATCTGATGAAGCAAGCAAATTGTATTCCTGTGATTATTCTCAAATTGAATTGAGAGTTTTAGCGCATATGGCAGAGGTTAATCATTTAATCGAAGCGTTTAGAAGCGATGAAGACATTCACACTCATACCGCAAAACTAATTTTTCATAAAGAAGAAATTTCAGCGAATGAGCGCAGACAGGCAAAAGCGGTTAATTTTGGTATAATTTATGGCAAAACATCCTGGGGACTTTCAGAGGATTTGAAAATTTCTCCTAAGCAAGCCGAATTATTTATTCAAAATTATTTTGAGAATTTTCCGGAAATAAAGGTATTCATGGATCGGCAAATACAAGACGCTAAGACGCTGGGATATGTGAAAACCATTTTAAACAGAAGAAGATATATTCCCGAAGTAAATGCTGATAATTATCAGGTCAGGGAATTTGGAAAAAGAATGGCGATGAATGCGCCAATTCAGGGATCTGCCGCAGATCTTCTAAAAAAAGCAATGGTTTTGATTGATCAGGCTTTTGAAACTAAACATTTAAAAGCAAAATTATTATTGCAGATTCATGATGAATTGGTCATAAACGTACCAGTTGATGAAATTGAAATTGTAGAAAAAATAGTTATCGAGTATATGGAAACTGCTATAAAGTTTAGTGTCCCTCTAAAAGTTGATGGTAGTTTTGGAGACAACCTTTTCGAGGTGAAATAATGCCTGAATTACCAGAAGTAGAAACAGTAAAAGAAACATTAAAATCTATCATTCTTGGAAAAACGATTATTCAAGTTGTCGTTCGATATGATAAAATAATACATGGAATGAGTGTCAGTGATTTTCAGAATACCCTGAATGGTAAAACATTTACTGACATCGGCAGATTTGGAAAATACTTATTTTTCTATCTTAATGAACTAGTTTTAATTTCCCATCTGAGGATGGAAGGTAAATTTTTCATTAAACCGATTCAAGAGCCATTTGAAAAACACGAGCATATCATTTTTGTTTTCTCTGATGGACTATCTTTGAGATATCATGATACACGAAAATTCGGTACGATGGAAATCGTCAATAAAGGCTATGAATATCTGACTGATTCTATTAAGAAAATGGGGTTAGAACCCTTTGATCCGATTTTCACAGGTCAATACTTACAACAAAAAGCTCAACGTTCAAGCCGAGTTGTAAAAGTATTTCTGCTTGATCAAAATACAATATC
This sequence comes from uncultured Caryophanales bacterium, assembly GCA_937928185.1. Taxonomy (GTDB): domain Bacteria; phylum Bacillota_I; class Bacilli_A; order Izemoplasmatales; family Hujiaoplasmataceae; genus UBA5603. The sequence continues at coordinate 5,669 of CALEZX010000066.1, read as the reverse complement.
CGGATTAGGAAACATCTATGTTGATGAAGTTCTGTTCCGCTCTGGAATTCACCCGGAAACACCGGTTAATAAATTATCTTCTGATGATTTTGTCAAATTAGCTGATTCATCAAGGCAGGTTCTTATGAGAGCGGTCGACCTTGGCGGGACGACAATCAGATCATATTTATCCAGTCTCGGAGTAAGTGGTCGATTTCAAAATGAGCTTCTGGTGCATATGCGAGATAATGAATTATGTTATCAATGTCAAACACCGATTATCAAAATTAAAGTAGGTGGGAGAGGAACATATCTTTGTCCAACCTGCCAAAAAAGGAAGGGATAACAATGTTAATCATTGGCTTAACTGGTGGAATCGGGTCGGGTAAATCAACAATTGCTGAATTATTTATTAAAAGAGGTATTAGAGTCATCGACGCTGATATCGTTTATAAAGAACTGTCAAAACCAGGACAAGTATTGTATAATGAAATTATTAAAGTCTTCGGACCTGAATTTTTGACTCCGGGTGCGACGATTGACTTCAAAAAACTTTCTGAAACCATATTTCATAACGATGAGCAACGTTTAAAACTGAATGCTATTACTCACCCTGTTGTTCGTGATGAAGTATTAAAAGAAGCAAAAGCTCTTAAAAACCAACAGATGGCTGTGATTGTCGTACCGTTACTTTTTGAATCCGGATTTGATGCTTTTTGTGATAAAGTAGTGTGCGTTTACGTTGATTTGCGTACCCAGGTTTCTCGGGTTATGAGTCGCGATCGTGTTAACCGAGACGAGGCTTTATTAAAAATTATTGCACAGTGGCCAATGAAACATAAGGCCAGATTATCGGATTATGTTATCGATAATTCCAACACAATGTCTGAAACAATTCGGCAGTTTGATGATATATTACATGATTTAAGGAGGGCATAAATGTCTATCACATCTTTTTTTCTTTCAAGCGCAGAAACAAGAGAATTACATTCTTCTCCAGAGTTAAGAACTCATTATTACCGAAACAACTTTAAAGATTGCTTAAAATCCGTTGAAAAAATGGCCGAAGATTTCAAAATGGATGTACGTGAAATCAACGAACACCATGGTGAAATATATCTTCTCGGAAACGGGTTTGATGCAATTATTACTGCGATACAGTTAACGCCAATTGAAACCGGAATTGATATCAAAATCAATTATTTCAGTTTTGTCGGTTTAGGAAGACCAAGAAAAAGAATTATTGAGTTTTATAAATTTTTAGATAACTCTCTGAAGTTTAAGGGAGTGTCTCTACATCCTTAGGAAGTGACAATTTGGACAAAATCAGACGAAACGATTTATTTTTTGCATTTTCAAAAACTTACATAAATGCGACAGACTTTCAAGTGCTGTCGATTTTATATATGCCGATAATTGGGGCTAATGCATATGCATTATATTCGGTTTTATGCAATTTGTTAAATCGACAAACTTTATCTAGTGAAAAATACCTGCATACTGATTTGGAAAGTTTTCTAAATATTAAATTATCGGCCATCGAAACTGCTAGAAATCAGCTTGAGGCGATTGGCCTTCTGAATGTCTATTTGTATAATGACTGTTTCGCCTATGAAATAAAACTTCCAATGTCTCCTTCTTCGTTTATCAATGATGGTGTATTGGGGCAGTATCTTCAGTCTATTGTCACAGAAGATCGATTCAAAAAAATCGTTAGCCTTTTTAAAATATCAAAAATTGATAAAACCAATTATATTAATCTCACCAAAAATTTTGAGGATGTATATCCTAAAATTTCTAGTGAAGGATTTGAACCGGTTCCCGGCTTAATTGAAAATGGAAAATCATCCTCAATTCATATTAAAAAATCTGATTTTGATTTTCGATTATTTCTCGACAGTATACCTGACCCTTTGTTCAAAAGTGACCAAATTGATAATGACGTTAAATCAAAAATTATCAACTTATCTTATGTCTATGGTCTAGACGAAATAGAAATGAAAGATGTTTTTTTAAAGGCAACCAACTCAAAATCAGAGTTAGATATCACTAAACTATCGAGATATGCCCGAGATGCATATAAATTAAAACTTCAAAATGCAGTATCACATAGCGATAATCATCAAGTTCAGACTGAACCGGAAAAAAAACCATCTGATCCAGTCGCCTATTTTAGTTTGGTATCTCCTCAAACGTTATTGTCTGATTTATCGAATGGCAACGTATCGGCCGCAGACCTCCGGATTATCGAACGTTTAATTGATGAGGTAAAGCTTGATAAGGGCGTGGTAAACGTGTTAGTTGCTTATACGGTAAAGATTAAAGACGGATACATGCCTTCTTATGATTATTTCGAAAAGGTCGCAATGAGCTGGAGAAGAAATCAGATTAACTCAGTAGAAACAGCTATTGAGTACGTCAATCACCTCAATGCTGAATATGAAAAAACAAAGAATAGCGGACAGACAAAGACTTATTCACAATCTAAGAAAAGTAATAGGCCTGATGTTAACATAGACTGGTTAGATAGTTATATTCAATCCCAGGAGTAGGTGAAAAAATGAAAAAAGTCGATAATTACATCAAAGATTTTTCCAGTAAAAGTAATCCCGACGAGAAAATTGACAAACTACTTGAAGACCCTGCAATATCCCGTTTTGTAATGCAAAATGATTTAAAACATTCGACGATACTGATGGGAATAAATCCTTTAATGTCATTTCAGGATGGTAAAAAGATTTGTAATGAATGCAAAGGACTTTATGAGTGTAAATTAGCTCATGTCGGTATGACTCCTCACCTTTCGATGTATAATCAGGACATCGTATTGGATTATGAAAGATGCAAATACAATCTTACTGTTGATCCGAGAGATAAGATTAACGCCTATTATGTTCCGAAAAAAGTATTTAATGCCGATTTGTCTGACTATGACATGATTGGCAATATGCGAAAAGAAATCCATAAATATATTATGGATTACCTGAATAAAAATTCTCAAATTCAACCAATGAAAGCTCTCTATTTGTCAGGCTTATACGGATCGGGAAAAACTTACATTTTAGCCGCGATAGCGAATGAACTAGCGCGAAAGGGCATGAAAGTGACCTTTGTATATTATCCTGACCTTGTCAGAGAATTAAAATCTTCGATTGGATCAGGTTCACTTGAAGAAAGAGTAAACGAATTAAAGAAAGCTGAAGTTCTGTTTTTAGATGATATTGGCGGAGAAGCATTTTCACCCTTTATCCGTGATGAAATATTAGGACCGATTCTTCAGCACAGAGTTTTAGACGAAAAACCAACTTTCTTCTCGTCTAATATTAAACTTAAAAGTTTACGTGACGCGATGGTCATCGATAACAGTACTCTTGAAATGTCAAAAGCACAGAGAATCATCGAAAGAATCAAAATGCTTGCAGTAGAATTTGAACTCATGGAAAAACCCGTTCGATTAACTTGACAATCATGACTTTTGCGATATAATATTAGATAATATCAAATCTTTGACGAGAACACGATAATTCGATTAATACTATCTAGCGACAATGGGTTGGTGAAAGCCATTGAAGTATCCGTATTATTACCATCTCGGAGATAACCTTTGAAAAGGTTACGTTGCCAGCGTTAATGGATCGAGTGTCGGATTTATCCGAAACTAAGGTGGTACCACGGTTGTTTTATTAGTCGTCCTTATTTACAGGACGGCTTTTTTTATTCTAGGAGGAATAATGATGATAAAAATTAAATTTAATGATGGATCGGTAAAAGAATACAATCAAGACATATCAGCTCTTGAAATAGCAGAGTCCATATCTCCTTCTTTAAAAAAACGGAGCATCGCAGCCAAACTTAATGATGACGTAGTCGATTTAAACCGACCGATTACAGCTGATGCATCGCTTGTTTTTTTAACAGAAGAAGATCCTGAAGCGTTAGACGTTTTAAGACATAGTTCAGCACATTTAATGGCTGAGGCTGTTAAAACGCTTTATCCGCATGCAAAATTCGGAGTAGGACCGGCAATTGAAGAAGGATTCTATTATGATATTGATTTAGGAGAGGATGTTCTGACTGAATCAGATTTAGTGACAATAGAAAAACAAATGGCAAAAATTGTCGCTAAAAATATGCCGATTGAAAGAAAAGAAATATCTAAACAGGCCGCTTTAGAACATTTCAAAGAAGATCCCTATAAAGTAGAATTAATCAACTCTCTACCAGAAAATGAGATTATTTCAATCTATTCACAAGGTGTCTTTTCTGATTTGTGTCGTGGACCTCATCTTCCTTCAACGAAGTGGATTAAGTATTTCAAATTGCTTTCACTCGCTGGCGCTTACTGGAGAGGGGATTCAAAAAACAAACAACTGACAAGAGTATATGGAACGAGTTTTTACTCTGAAGTTGCTCTAAAAGAATACTTGAATAATCTTGAAGAACGCAAAAAACGCGATCACCGTAAATTAGGCAAGGAACTTGACCTCTTCATGTTAAGTGAATACGGACCAGGATTTCCGTTCTGGTTGCCTAACGGAATGATTTTGCGACGTGAGTTAGAAAGTTTTTGGTATAAAGTACATCTCAAAGAAGGTTACAAATTAATTCAGACGCCGATAATGTTAAATAAAGATTTATGGATTATATCCGGACACTGGATGAATTACAAAGAAAATATGTATACTTCTGAAATAGATGATATGGAGTTTGCTATTAAACCTATGAACTGTCCGGGAGGAATGCTTGTTTACAAACGTGACATTCATTCCTATAAAGATTTTCCTTTAAAAGTCGGAGAACTTGGTTTGGTTCACCGTCATGAAGCAAGCGGAGCGTTAAACGGTTTGTTTAGAGTTCGTAATTTCACTCAGGATGATGCTCATATTTTTATGACTGAAGAAATGATTGTTAAAGAAATCCAGGAATTAGTTAGGTTGTTCGATTACATGTATTCCGTTTTTAATTTATCATATCATATCGAACTTTCAACTCGTCCATTAGAAAAATATATCGGAGAAATTGCAACATGGGATCGAGCTGAAAAAGCATTGGCAGACGCACTTGATGCAATAGGAAAACCGTATAAAGTTAACGAAGGAGACGGGGCTTTTTACGGTCCTAAATTAGATTTTAAACTTCGTGATTCAATGAATCGTATCTGGCAATGCGGTACTATCCAACTCGATATGAATTTACCGGAACGCTTTGATTTAACTTATATTGATGCTTCTGGTGAAAAAAAGAGACCGGTTATGTTGCACCGAGCGTTATTTGGCTCTATCGAGCGGTTTATCGGTATTTTGATTGAACATTATGCTGGTGCATTTCCAGTGTGGTTATCGCCTGTACAAATCAAAATTATTCCGGTAAATAATGAGTTTCATCTTAATTATTCGGAAAACTTATTAAAACAAATGATTGATCAGGATTTAAGAGCGGAGTTAGACTCCAGAGAAGAAAAACTAGGATACAAAATCCGAGAAGCACAAACGAAGAAAATACCTTATCAACTCGTTTTAGGAGATAAGGAAGTTCAGGAAAATCTTGTAACTTACCGTCGATATGGACAACAAGAACAAGTCACCGTGTCGGTCGATGAGTTTGTCAAGATGATAAAAGAAGAAATCGCAAACAAATAAAGAAGAAAAGTTCCTATTAAAGGAACTTCAGACTGTTGATAAAAGCACTTA
>CALEZX010000065.1 GCA_937928185.1 uncultured Caryophanales bacterium | reverse complement strand
AATGTTATTTAATAAACTGTTCCATAAGGCCAGTCGATGATTCCGCCCATATCATTTAAAATCGATACGGCCTGAGCGCTGCGGTTTCCGCTGCGGCAATAAACAATTATGACTGAGTTTTTATCTGGGAGTATTGTTTTAGCCTGAGACTCAATCAAATCAAGCGGAAGAAGAACGGCACCTGCAATGTGTCCGGAATCATATTCGCTTTCCGTTCTGACGTCAACTAAGATGATTGAGGCATCGGCATCCATCATTTCTTTTCCTTCTGCAGCGGTTATTTTCTGCGGACCCGAAGAAGTAGCGGAACATCCATATAAAGCAAAAACCAATAAGAGTACAATTAATAATTTTTTCATTTTATCACCCATGTCATTATAACATTGTTACAAGTGATATATCAAACGCCTTGCTTATGATAAAGTTGAGTGAATCGCTGTTATATTTAAACTGAATGTTTTATAATAGATTTAGTTTGATAATATGGGGGTAACAATATGTCTATTTATGATTTTACTGTTTCCGACGCTTCAGGAAATCCGGTCAGTTTAAATGAGTACCGAAACAAGGTTTTATTAATCGTTAATACCGCTACCGGCTGTGGCTTTACTCCTCAGTATGAAGGATTAGAAAAACTCTATCACGAACTGAATTCAAAGGGATTCGAAATTCTTGATTTTCCATGTAATCAGTTTTTAAATCAGGCTCCAGGCAGTAATGAGGAAATCGTATCTTTCTGTCAGATGAAGTATGGTGTTACGTTTAAAACTTTTGGAAAAATCGCCGTTAACGGAAAGAAAGCAGCTCCTTTGTATCAGTATTTACGCAAAGAAATGCCTTCATCCAATCCGAATAATAAGAAACTGTCATTAAGAAAAATCCTGTTAGGTTCAAAAATCGAATGGAATTTCACAAAATTTCTCATCGACAGAAATGGTAATGTCGTTGCCCGTTTTTCACCAACGGTTACCCCAGAACAGCTCAAATCACAAATTGAGAAGCTATTAGGATAATTTAATGAACACTTTTCTATCATGGAGAAGTGTTTTTTCGCTAAAAACCTGATTAAATGAAATGAGGTAAAGAATCTTGGATGATAATAAATGGATGAGGACTGCCTTTGAATATGCAAAAAAAGGGATAAGTCATAACAATCATCAGCCGTTAAACTGCTTGTTATATGTCATTAACGATGAATTATCGTTTTATTGGGTCGATGATGAATACCATTCGATAAAAGATATCGATAACCTGAATAATCATTTACAGGGCGGTGTTTTATATTTTCCCTATGAACCAGATCTTTTACCGAAGTTATTGGCTGAAGTTATAAAGCTTTCACCACATGAAATCAATATCAGTCAGACCAACCGTATGACGCCCAATCAGTTCGTCATGTGGGCGAAAGAGAATCATATAAGTGTCAATACAGGTGTTTTGAAAGAAGAAGGATTCCGTTTAAATGAAATCTATTTTCATCAGTTAACTTCGGATTATCCTTTCATAACGTTAAGCTTCGGGATGTCCCTCGACGGAAAAATTGCGACGCATACCGGTGATTCAAAATATATTTCCGGACCGGAATCCTTAGCATTCGTCCATAGACTCCGCCATCAGCATGAAGCAATCTTAGTCGGTATTAATACGGTGATGATTGATCATCCTTCATTAACGACAAGATTAAAAGATGCGAATGGACATAATCCCATCAAGATAATCATGGATTCCACTTTAAAAATCGATGTCAATGAACCGCTTTTCACTTCTTCTGAGGCAAAAACGATCATCGTGACGAGTCAAAAATCCGATTCAGAGAAAAAGAAAGCATTGCTTCTGAAGGGAATCGGAATTATTGAAATTGAAAATGACCAGCCGAACCTCAATATCAGGGAAATGCTGCTAAAATTAAAACAAGCAGGCATTTACTCGATACTCGTCGAAGGCGGAGGAACCATTCATTTTTCCTTTATAAAAGAACGACTGTTCAACCGACTTTACGGCACTGTATCACCGATTATCATCGGTGGCGAGAAGGCGAAAACTGCCGTTTCCGGTAGCGGATTCGATACCCTTAAAGAAGCCGCAAAACTTAAATTCATCGATATTCATCACTACGGTAAAGACTTAATCATCGAGGCAATCCTCGATGAAGAAAATAATTAGTAACGGAGGAAAACAAACATGATTAAATACATGACTGTTGAAGAAGGAATTGAACTCATTAAACAAGGGAAAAAAATCATTTTAGTCGACGACGAATCACTTGATAATGAATGTCATTATGTTGCCAGTGCATCAAAACTGTTAGAAAACAACTTGCTCGACAAGTTTTGTCCTTATCAGACCCAACCTACAGTGGTGTTGGGTTACGAAAAATACGGCGAAATCTCCGGTGTCAGGAAAAACGCCAATTTTGAATATGATGAAGACGTAATTAACCTGGATTTAAAGAATCAGGTTGTTTCTGTTTTCCATGATTTTATCGCCCAAATTATCAAAAAAAATGCTTCTATTAATGATTTCCGTCTCGGGGGATCATATCAGGTTATTTCAACGAGACAGGGCGGCGTATTAAAAAGAGCAGCCGCAAGTGAAGCAATTATCGATTTATTGTGGTTATCGAATTTACCGCCGGTAGGTTTATTTTATTCTTTGGTTTCTTCAGAAGGAAAAGCAATTACCGTGAGCGATTTAAAACAGGAAAAAAACGAATACCAGTTATTAAAAATCTCTGATTTAATTTATAAACGCCGTCAGACGGATATTCTTATCGAACGCGTAGCGAGTGCAAAAATGCCGACAAAATACGGTGAGTTTGTCATGGTTGGGTTCATTAACAAACTCAACGGAGAACACCATGTTGCTTTAGTAAAGGGCGACGTATCGACCGATGAACCGGTATTAGTAAGAGTACACTCCGAATGCCTTACCGGAGATTCTTTCGGTTCTCAGCGCTGCGATTGCGGTGAACAGCTCCACACGGCGATGAGACGCATTGAAAAAGCTGGCAGAGGCATTATTCTTTATATGCGTCAGGAAGGCAGAGGAATCGGTTTAATTAATAAAATACGTGCCTATGCGCTTCAGGATCAGGGATTAGACACCGTTGAAGCAAATATCGCTTTAGGTTTTCCTGATGATTTAAGAGATTATGGCATCGGCGCACAGATGCTGATGGCATTAGGTGTTAAAAAAATGAAACTCATGACCAATAATCCTAAGAAGATACATGGATTATCGGGTTATGGAATTGAGATCGTCAACCGGGTTAAAATTCAGTTAAATCATAATGAACGAAATGAATTTTATATGCGGACGAAAAAAGAAAAAATGGGTCATATGCTTAATTTTAAGAAAAAAGAATAAAGAGAATATCAAAGGATGTTTCGGACTTATAGTTTGAAACATTCTTTTATTTCAATAGTAAAAATACATAAATAATTCGTTTTTTTATATAATGCTGTGATATAATAAAAAATGTAACACATTGTAAACTTAAGGAGGTCTTTTTTTATGCAGTGGTGGGAAAGTTTAACAGCTTTTCAGCAAGTCATGTTTGTCTTAGCGATTTCCGCTACGGTCGTCATGTTTATATTTCTGATATTGATGATTTTCGGAAGCGATGGCAGCGACAGTTTTGACGGCGATGTTGATCTAGATTCAGATGTTGATTCGATTAATGATGAACCTCTGACGAATTTCAGCGGACTAAGAATTCTGTCTGTCCGCGGGGTTCTGGCTTTTTTATCTGTTGGTGCATGGACAACCTATGGATTCGCCGGAATTGTGCATCCGTTATTATCTAGTTTATTTGGTGTTATTGCCGGTGCAGTTGCCAGTTATTTAATGGCCTTAGCATTCCGCGCTTCGATGAAACTAGAATCGGAGGGTAATTTAGAATATAAAAATGCAATTGGCAAAAAAGGAAACGTTTATATCCGTATTCCGGCTAAGCGACAGGGAACCGGAAAAGTAACTCTTACTTTTCAAGAACGCTTCGTTGAAGTCGACGCAATTACCGATGAAGATACTGATTTAGTCACCGGAACAATCATCGAGGTAATTGCGATGGAAAATGAAACAACCGTTTTAGTGAAGAAAGAACATTAATTTTAGAATATAAAGGAGAAAAAAATGAAACCAGTATTTTTAGCTACCAGCGATTGGATTGGATTAATTATTGCTTTAGTTGTGATTTTATTCACAGTTTTAATCTTTATCGTTTCAAGGATCCATAAGTGTCCTTCCGATAAGATTATGGTCATCTATGGTAAAGTAGGCACAAACGCTGACGGTACTTCAAAATCAGCCACATGTATTCATGGTGGTGCGAAATTTATTTATCCGTTTGTTCAGGCTTACCAGTTTTTAGATTTAACGCCGATTTCCATCAGCGTTGATCTAAAAAATGCTTTATCCAGACAAAATATCCGTATCGACGTTCCATCCCGTTTTACAGTCGGAATCTCGACGGAACCCGGAATTATGCAAAATGCCGCTGAAAGATTATTAGGTCTTGAAATGAATGAAATTCAGGAACTGGCAAAAGATATTATCTTCGGTCAGTTACGTTTAATCATTGCGACGATGGATATTGAAGAAATCAATACTGACAGAGACAAATTCTTAGAAGCAGTTTCCAGAAACGTTGAAACAGAACTTAAAAAAATCGGATTACGGTTAATCAACGTTAACGTGACCGATATCAATGATGAATCAGGCTATATTCAGGCTTTAGGAAAAGAAGCAGCTGCCAAGGCAATCAATGACGCGAAAAAATCCGTCGCAGAAAAGAACCGCGATGGTTCTATCGGTGAAGCTAATGCAGTCAGAGACCAAAGAATTCAGGTCGCAAGCGCCAATTCAACCGCTATAACCGGTGAAAATGAATCGTTAGGATTAATTTCACAGTCCAATGCATCACGCCGCGAAATTGAAGCTGAAGCTTTAAGAAGAGCGATGACAGCGGAAAAAATCGCACAGGCGAAAGCTTTAGAAGATGCTTATCTTGCGGAAAAGCAAGCTGAATTAGCCCGTGCTGACCGTGAAAAAGCGACTTTAGAAGCCGATATCATTGTCAAAACAGAAATTGAGAAACAGCAACGCGTATTACAGGCAGAAGCCGAAGCAGAAGAAATCCGCAGACGCGCAAAAGGTGAGGCTGACGGTATCTTTGCAAAAATGGAAGCTCAGGCCCGCGGTACTTTAGAAATCTTGTCTAAACAGGCAACCGGTTTTAAAGATTTAGTCAGTGCAGCCAATGATAATCCGGACGCAGCTATCAAAATGCTTATCGCCGATAAATTAGAAGCTTTGGTTAAAATTCAGGTTGAAGCCATTAAAAATCTTAAATTTGATAAGATTACGGTATGGGATAATGGTTCATCTAAAGATGGCTCAGCGACATCAAATTTCGCTTCCAGTCTAATGAAATCGATTCCGCCAATGAATGATTTATTCAAAATGGCAGGTATGGATTTACCTAAATACCTAGGTGAAGATCAAAAAGAACCGGTTGTTACAGAAAACAAACCGGAAGCAGAAGAAAAGAAACCCGATACTTCAAAATAACATACAATTAAGGACGATTTTCGTCCTTTTTTTATTGAGTGTTTTTACTTCTCATTTCTGTATTCTATGATATAATATTTTCGTTATAAACAGAGGATGTGTCATATGAAGGTCAATAATGCCGAACTGCTCGGAAAACAAAATGTCAAAAAAGTATTAATTTATTTATCTGTCCCGGCAATATTAGGGATGGTCGTTAACGCCTTATATAATTTCGTTGATACACTTTTCGTTTCAATTGGCGTAGGAGAAATCGCCATCGGCGGTTTAGCTTTCGCTTTTCCTGTTCAGATGATTGCAATGGCAGTCAGTCTGATGATCGGAATGGGAAGTGCTTCAATTTTTTCACGTGCATTCGGACGCGGTGATAGCGAAACCATGAAGTCAACGGTTAATACCGCGCTGAGATATGCTTTTATCAGTTCGATAATCATGTCGGTATTAGGTTTCATCTTTTTAGATGATCTTTTAATCTTCTTTGGAGCATCTGAAGCAAATATCGATTTTGGCCGGGATTACCTATTCGTTATCCTTATCGGGCTTGCGCCTTTATCTTTAACTCAGGTTCTTAATAACTTAACAAGAGCAGAAGGCAGAGCGAAAATCGCGATGTACTCCATGATAATCGGCACTGGTCTTAACATCATTCTTGATCCTATCTTTATTTTTGACTGGGGCTTTGGCTTAGGAGTATCCGGCGCAGCCATCGCGACGGTTATTTCACAAATTGTGGCTTTTATCTATATCATTTCGGTTTCTTTAGGATCTAAATCTTCTTTAATGATCAGTCTGAAAAAAATCTTTAATATACCGCTCAAAATGGTCAAAGAAATTACAATTATTGGTTTCCCATCATTTTTGAGGAATTCAATTGGAGCTTTTCTAGCAATCATTATTTACCGTCTTATTGGCAAATACGTCGAAGGGGACCCGGCCATTTATATTTCAATATATGGTGTCATTAACCGCGTAATTTCCTTTGTGTTTATGCCGGCATTCGGATTGATTCAGGGAATGACCCCGATCGTCGGCTTTAATTATGGCGCAAAAAATCATGAACGGTTAAAAACCGTTATTCGTTTTACGACCAAAATTATGATGGTTTATTTCTTCTTTGGGTTTTTGTTCATTACTTTCTTGTCTGAATCGATATTTAAACTCTTTTCTGAAAATGATAATACTCTATTCATCCAAACCGGAAGTGAAGCTTTTAAAATCATCGCTTTAGGATTCCTTTTGGTAGGTTTCCAGATAATCATCAGTTCGGTTTATCAGGCGATTGGTTATCCATTGAGAGCGATGATAGTCGCAATCTCAAGACAAGTAATTCTGTTTATCCCTTTATCGTTTATTCTGACGTCACTGATGGGATTAAGCGGGTTATGGGTCAGTTTCGCTATTTCTGACGCCGTTGCCGGTCTGATCGGACTTGGATTGCTTCTTTATGAAATGAAAGCGATAGAAAAAAGAATTCCTAAAACCTCGCTGGATGATATTCCCGAATATGAACCAGATTTAAGCGCGACCGTTTCCTAATATATTGAGCCTTCATGGCTCTTTTTTTTATGAAAAAACCTGAAATATTTCTGACAATGTTTCTATGTTTTCCATTAGGAATTTATATATATTCCCCATTCATAACGTAAAAATCAAAATTTCATGAAAATCTGATCAATATGTAATCAATGCCATATATTTTTTATTGTTACAGGCGATAATCGGGTATATAATAAAAGAGGTAGTACTTATTTTGCTTGATAGGGAGGATGCTATGAAAATAGCGATTTTTATATGAAAAAAGTAGGAAGATACATTATTCTTGGTGTTTTAGTGTTTGGTTTAATCGGCATTATTGCTCTTTTCAGTTCTTCTTCAATAAAAATCAATCTCTATGACGCTATTGTGACCATCGATAAAGAAGGTAATATGCACATTACGGAAACATGGGATATGAACTATATTGAACCACTGTCAGTCCGTTTCCGTGATATCCGGTATAACAAATATGCAGATGACTATCCGTTAGTGAAAAGCAGTACAAATACCGCTGCCTTTGATACAAACAGCGCCAGCGTCCGCGTCTGGAAAGAAGGCGTTGAAATAACAAATCTTGTTGATATTGGCTATTCATTCAATAATGATGTCGATGAATATGGTAATTATGTCCGGTGTGAACCGAATACCGATTACTGTGAATCGCTTTTCGTAAATTTTGGTTTGGAACAAATGTACGGAAACATCAAATTTGAATATGAGTATACAATTAAAGGCGTTATTACCGAATATTCAGATATTTCAGAACTTAACTGGATCTTATTCAATTACATGGAAGCAGACGTTGAAGAAGCTCATGTGGTTGTTAATTTCCCGACGAACAGTTATACAACCGATGACTTATATGTCTGGGGCCACGGCTTAGCAGACGGAACAATTACAATTGTTGATAATAATACTGTTGAAATGAACATTAATAAAATCAAAAAAGAAGAAATGTTGGAATTCAGAATTCTGACTCCAACATCCCTCTATCCTGACATTTTAGACAAAAATATCGTAATACATCCTGATATGAACAAACAGGTCATCATCGATTATGAAGCAGACCTGGCAAGACAAACAAATTTCAGAATTACCGTTGCCCAGATTATCTTCTACTCATCATTCGCCATGATTGTCGGCATGGGTTTTGTTACTTATTATGTCTATAAAAAATATGACAAAGAATATACTCCTGAATTCCAAGGTGAATATTACCGCGATTTACCTTCAGATGAGACCCCTGCAGAGATGAGTTACCTCTATTATATGCGTAAAACCAATGATGAGGTTTTCACTGCGACAATCTTAGATCTGATTCGGAGAAAATATATTTCACTTGAGTATGACCCAAATCAGCTGACAGAGAAAAATCCAGACTTTACTTTCATCTTAAATAAAGAAGCAGATAAATCGAAATTACTTAGCCATGAAATGTACCTGATAGACTGGATTTTCAATCGCATCGGTAATGGAAAAGAAGTTTCAATCGAAAAAATTGAAAATTATGGCAGCTCAAATGTCACAAAAGCAGAACAGTTCCAGGCTTCTGCTAGAACATTTGTCAATGAAATCAAAAAAGTTGCTGGAAAAAGACCTTATTTTGAATCCGGATTATCGGAATCAAAAGGAAAAGCTATGGCTTTTGTCTTAATACCAGTTTTAATGTTGATTATCGCATTTATTACTCAAAGCCGGTGGACGCTCGACAATACGTTTGCGATTATCGCTTCGATTGCGGTTATCGCCATCTATTCCATATATGTCGGAACCATAGAAAAACGAAGCGTCATGGGCAATGAATTATTTACTAAATGGCACGCATTCAGAAACTTTTTACTCGATTTTTCAAATATGAAAGATTATCCGATTCCGGGTATTATCGTATGGGAACATTATTTGGTTTATGCTACTGTTTTAAAAGTCGCCGATAAAGTCATGGATCAGTTAAAAGTGAAGTTACCGGAAATTACCGGCGATGAGAGCGAAGGAACCTTCTTAAATACAAGGTACCGCTCAAGATATTTCTTCTGGGGATATGCCCAGGGACGTTTTAATCGCTCATTTACCACAGCAAAAACGAATTCATTCCAGACTATCGCTAAGTACAATGCTCAGAAAGTTTCTTCTGGCGGACGTGGCGGAGGATTTGGTGGCGGAAGTTCGTTTGGCGGTGGAGGAGGAGGCGGCAGAAGCCGCTAATATAAGAAGGGAGAATGAATAATATGTTTTTAGCATTAAGTGGTGGTGCAATTTTTGGTATCGTTTTAGCAATCGTTGTTGTGGCATTGGTAGCCTTTTTCATCAGTGTTTATAACAAATTGGTCGTTTTAAGAAACAAAGTAAAAAACAGCTGGAGTCAGATTGACGTTCAATTAAAACGTCGCTTTGATTTAATCCCTAATCTTGTTGAAACGGTTAAGGGTTATGCTGCTCATGAAGAATCGATCTTCGGTGAGTTCGCACGGGCAAGAGGACTTTTCGCGCAAGCTCAGAAAACGGGTAATGTTGCCCAGGCTGCAGAAGCAGATAAAGGTATTACTGGCGCATTAAGCCGTTTAATGGTTGTTCAGGAACAATATCCTGAATTAAAAGCAAATGAAAACTTCCGCGATCTCATGGCACAGTTAAAAGACACAGAAGATAAAATTGCTTACGGACGTCAGTTCTACAATGATACTGCTATGAAATTTAACAATACTAAAGAAGTATTCCCAACCAATATCGTTGCGAATATATTCGGTTTCAAGAGTGCTGAATATTTCGAAGTTGAAGATGCTGCTGAACGTCAGGGTATCAAAGTAAAATTTTAATCAAACAAAATATGCGACCATCTGGCCGCATATTTTTTTATCATTATCAGGTTACTTGTTATAAGTGTTAACAGAAGTATTACAGGAATCAAATGTCGGTTCAACTATGGTTTTACCATTAAAACTGAGAATACCGTATTTACCGTCTTCTTTGACTAAGAAATAACCGTCATCATAAATACCGATATAACTGTACAGATAATCGACAATCATTACATCTTTGAAATTTCTGACACCGCGTTCGTCATTGCGAATCGTTACGATGAAATCATCAGAAATGCTGACGACATCATCTGCTTCAAAAGTCCATGTTTTTGTTTTTAACTTGAGTGTGAGAGTATTACCGGTATCAGGTATCAGGACAAGATATATTTTTCCATTATCAGTTATAAAATCAGTTAATTCATCGCCATCAATTTCGTTTTCTGTTAAATCATAATAAAGTTTACCATCAGCATCGAAAATAGAAATCTTCGTTGCATTGTCCTCTTGATCAAGAACGGCCATCAGAATGAAATCAGCAATTTCAAAAAAATCATGATATGTTCCGTCATTAACGGTATTTCCTTTCGTATTGATAATGGAACAAACATCATCTTTAATGATGATATAAAGTTCAGAATGATCTTCAATATCATCAAGTCCCCCAATAATTGTTTTGCCCTTATTATCGATTAATGCATAGGTATAATTATACTCATTATCGATATTAGCGACGATTGCCTGTTTGTTCTGATTAAACTCTTCTGCATAATCCCATTCAGCATTAATAATGATATCACCTTTTTTATCGATATAGCCATATTTATCAGTTGCGCTCTTATAGTATGCAAGTCCCTGATAAAAATGCCCTGAATCATCATAAGTAAAATCAATAATGACTTTGCCTTTGATATCGATATAGCCGAGTTTGCCATTTTTTGCGACTCTGGCGAGTCCTTCCTGGAAGAAGGTAAATCCTTCTAAAGCCCAAGAACCGACTTCATCAACCTCTAATTCATACTTGTTTTCAATGATGATGTCACCGTTTGTTTTCATCATCCCTAATAAATTATTTTTAACAAACCACAAATTTCCGGTCTCATCATCAAAATATAAATATTCCAAATCATCTTCTAACTGGGTGATTCCGTTTTTATCGATAAAATTATAACTGCCGTTTCTTACGACAATGGCATATTTGCCATTAAAAGCGTAAGCTTCATCAAAGTAATAATCGATGACTTTGTTTCCTTTGGTGTCAATGTAACCATACCGATCATTTTTTTCAACTGCTAATAAACCTTCTGAGAACAGATTGTTGGGTATAATTCTTAATGCACAGCCGTTAAGAGTTAGCAATAATGCAACAAGTAAAAAGAGAACTTTGGTTCGCAAACTTCTATTCATATTATCCCCCTTTATTTTTGATTCTATCTTAATTATGATTCATAAGAATCCTTTTTTTAAAGGTGCGAATTAAGTTATTTAAGCAACGCACCCGGTTAAAGCCATTAACAGAATTGCCGTATATAGAATAATCATGTTTACTGGAGAAAAAATCATCGAAATAATCGTATATTTTAATGAAACTTCCTGATGCGTAGGTCTTATTTTAAAGAAATAATAAAAAATCCGAATAAAGCCATAGACGAGATGGCCGACATTAAAATACAGTAAGTAAGTGGCAATTTCTACAATCGCAGCCGGAATTGCGACGATTGCCTTTACAGCACTTAATCCGAGGATAAGAAAAGCTAGAGTAATCGCAACTAAGGCAATCGTTATACGTAAGTACAATTTTTCGCCCTTGCTAAACCGCAAAACAAGTTGGTCCTGATTCATTATATCTCCTCCTTACCAATTTAATAATATCTTGAAGTGGGTATCTACGCAATAATTCTCATGAATTTTTATGTAATAATAAATTTGAATAACATTATTTGATATGAATAACTAAGTTATTGTATAATGAAATTAGAATAATCGAGAAAAGAGGTATTTATATGTCTGAAATTGTAAACTCGAGGAATGAAAACAGAATTCAAATGTTGTCCGAATTTATGGAGAAATATCTTATTTCAACTGATAAGGTTGCTTTATATCGTCAATACGAAAAGATACTAAAGGAAGTTGAACCGCTTGATTTATTCTATTTACCATTTTTCAGCGATGGCACTAAGTTATCAACAGGCGAAATCAAATCATATGCCAACCGTTTTGTGAATCTTTTTTACCACGGTCTAGCTGCATATCAGTGGAATAAAACATCTTCAAAAATGTTAGAAAAATTACTTGAAGAAAATCAGGCGATACTGTCAAAATTAGAAGGCGTAAAACCTTATTTTGATAATGATAAAATAGAAAACTCTGTGACGATTATTCTATCTTTTTTTAATGAAATGCAAGTCATTGAAAAAAAGTTTGAAAAATCGCAGATGATACTTTATCCTTCATTAGAAAAAATTCTTCCTTCTAAAAAACCATTCCAGGTATTATGGGAAGTTGAAGATGATATTTTGACAGAGCGGTTGAACGTAATTCGACTACTTACCGATGAGACAATTAACTGGATTGATGCGAAGATTGCCATCGGACAATTTTATTATCAGTTGGCAGGATTGATTCAGAAAGAGGAACTGATAGTTTTACCGCTGGCCAGTCTCTATTTATCAAAACAAGACTGGAACAACATGATTGAAAGTGCAAATGAAATCGGCTATGCCTTTATAAGCCCGATTCAGCAGATTAAAAACACAGAAAATTATAAAAATTACTCGATAATAACCGAATCTGGATCATTATCGATGGAACAGTTTAATCTTGTTATGTCGCATCTGCCCATTGCGATTACTTACGTCGATGAATTCGATAAAGTCGTCTATTATAATCAGACAAAAGAACGACATTTTCCGAGAACGCCTCAGGCAATTGGCAGGGAAGTCAGAAACTGCCATCCTGAAAAAAGCGTCCATATCGTTGAAAAGATTATCGAGGAATTCAGAAACAACCGAAAAAACCAGGCTCAGTTCTGGATGACTTTCCGCGGAATGAAATTACTGATATCTTATTACGCAGTCCGCAACCTTTCTAAGGAATATAAGGGCGTTTTAGAAGTTACTCAGGACATCACAGGCATGAAAGAATATGTTGGAGAAAAAAAATTACTGGATTGGGAATAAAAAATGCCCCTCTTATTGTATATAGACTTACTTATAAGTATAATAATAAATTAATAGTTGAATGAACAAAGAAAGGGGTGGTCGCGTATGATTGCGGATTTACTGCGTAATTCGATATTGTTATTTGGATTAATCTTTATTTATGGAGCGATGAATTTTCGACCATATGAAACAAAAATCTATAAAAATATCATCATAGGTCTGCTCATCGGGTTTTTTACAATCATGATTATGATGAGTCCATGGCGTTTCGAAACAGATTCCGGTGCTTCAATCATCTATGATACCCGAAGTGTCATTTTAAGTGTAGCAGCTGCATTTTTCAGCCCGATCGCTTCAATTATCGCAATGATTGCTTCACTGATATACCGGATAATTATCGGTGGACCTGGCGCGCTCGCTGGCGTCTTATCGATTGTGACTTCGACAAGTATCGGTATGATTTGGGGAAAAATGCGAAATAAATACAAACCTAAAAATATGTTTATTGAGTTTTTACTGCTTGGATTAGTTGTTCATATCGTTGTGGTATCTTGTCAGCTAGTACTGCCTTGGGAAGCCGCAAAGGTTGTAATTCCATCTATATTATTACCGTATCTGATCTTATATCCGATTGTCGGCGCAGTATTGGCAGTCGCTATTAAAAATCAGATTGACAGGCTGGAGGCAAACGATGTTATTCATAAATCGCAATTACTGCTGCAGGCTTCTTTAGAGAGTCCGTCTAATTTAGTGATGTGCTCACTAGATACTGAGTACCGTCATCTGGCGTTTAATAAAATGCACGTTGAGTTTATGAGAAATGAGTATCAATCAATTGTCGCATATCAGTCTGGTTTCTTTGATGAAATCAAAGATGAAGAATTTAAAAAAAAGATGTTATCGTATTTTGAAAGAGCTTTGAACCGGGAATATATTCATACCATTTATGAAACTAAATTCTGTAAAAAAATTAAATATTTGGATGTATCCATTAATCCGATTATCGATGACCAGAATAAAGTCGTGGGATTAACGTTATTCGGCCAGGACATCACTGATAAAAGACAGAAAGAAGAAGAAATTCTGCATATCAGTTATCATGATTTCTTAACTAACCTCTATAATCGCCGGTATTTCAGTGAATCTGTTGAACAGTTAAAATCCGAAGATTTACCTGTGACTTTTATCATCGCTGATATCAACGGATTAAAATTAACAAACGATGCTTTCGGACACTTTTTTGGTGACGAACTGATTGTTATAGTCGCGAAAACATTTCAGAAATATTTTCGGAAGGAAGATATTGTCAGTCGTTCCGGCGGCGATGAATTTATCGTCGCAATGAAAAATACGGAAAGAGAACAGGCTTTGTCCATAATCTTAAAAATTCAGAATGAATTGAGTTCTGTTGTATATCATGGACTCTCTATATCGGTTTCTTTCGGATTAGCTACCATGACAGAACCCAATAAAGAGGTTGAGGCTTTAAAATTAGCTGAAGTTGAGATGTACAGAAATAAACTGTTTGAATCGTCTTCTGACCGGTCTGAAACGATCAAAGCGATTTTATCGACTTTGTATGTTAAGAATCCTCGCGAGGAAAGTCATTCACGCCGAGTCAGCGAACTTTGTTCTTTAATGGGAAAACATTTAAACCTGCCTCCAAACGACATTAAACAATTAAAAGTCATTGGTAATCTTCACGATATTGGGAAAATCGCCATCGATGAATCTGTTCTGAATAAACCTGGAAAATTGACTCAGGAAGAATGGATGTTAATCAGAAGACATCCGGAAACCGGGTATCGCATTTTAGCAGCTTCAACCGATTACGCGGAAATGGCAGAAGATATCTTATGTCATCATGAACGCTGGGATGGACTGGGTTATCCCAAAGGAATTAAGGGAGAAGAAATACCGTTTAGGTCAAGAATCATTGCGTTAGCCGATGCTTTTGATGCAATGACAGAAGAAAGAACTTATCGTTCACCCATGAGTCAAAATGAAGCAGTTGATGAAATTAGAAAACATGCTGGGACACAGTTTGATCCTGTTTTGGCTTTGGAATTTATTGAAATGATTAATTCGAATTTTGAAAATACTGATTAATTGAAAAAAGATGATTGTCAATTCAATCATCTTTTTTAATGACTTTACAGTTTTATAAATTTATTAATGAACAAAAATGGGGCG
>CALEZX010000064.1 GCA_937928185.1 uncultured Caryophanales bacterium | reverse complement strand
GAAAACAAAAAAAGTAGACTTTTTATTCGTGTCTACTTTTTGGGGTTCAGTTCAGGATGGGCGTGATTTCTTTTTTATATATTGATTGCTTTAGTCAAGCGTGTGTGATCCGATTCCATCTGCTGAATCTTTTGGATAAGCATCCCATTCAAGACTAGGAACAAAGGCATCATTAGGATTAGTATCGCCAGATAAGATATATGATTTTCTGATTAATGTCATATCTTTCGTGGAAACGGTGGTATCTCCCCAGAAATCTCCCGGATCAGTTCCGATTTGTCCGATACTGTCAATTATTGTGCCGTTATGCTTTAATACAAGCGCGTCATCGCCATTAAAGTTCGCTATAACGTTATTCTCTATATTGATAGTAGCTTTTGATTTAAAATCAGCAGTTGCTGCTGCATTATATATCGCTATCGTCTCTCCTGGCTGCAGCGTTCCGGAAAGGGTTAAAGATCCTGAAGCGGTTGTCGCACAAGTGCTTCCGCAAACATATATTTCTACTTTATATTCAGATAAATCAACTGCAGCTGAAGTAGCGTTATATATCTCTATGAGTTTATTGTAACTGCTTCCTTCAATATACTGTGAGAAGAACAAATCAGTCGCAACAGAACTAACAACAGCCTTAACAGTAACATTGATGACGACATCACGGAAATCTGAACCGATGGAAATTCTGATGGTTATTGTGCCGGAAACATCATTTTCTTCTGCATCAGGACGGGTTACAGTAAATGCTCCGCCAGAAAAAGACAGATTATTTGTCAGACTTGTAGAAATCGTTACTGTACCGTATTCAGAAAACTGTAATTCTGGTAAAACCAGTGAATTAGTTACTGTTAAATCATTATCTAAAATTTCGGTATCGATTGTGAATTTTTGCTCTAAAGTTAAAGGTTCTGATTCAATATCATCATCAGTTCCATAAAACAGAACACGTACTCCATCAACATTGTGCATAGCGTAATACATAACGTCAATCGTCACTTCACGGCTAAGATAGTTTTTTAAAGCAAGAATTGAATCTGCCGGTGAATTGTAATAAACAACAGCAACTATCGTATCGCCTTTATACAAAGCTACATCACCTGATGCGGTTAAAACCGGAGTCACAGTCACTGTATAAACTTTACCATGAATAAGTTTGTTCGTAGAATCCAAAGTCTTTAAAGATAAAGCGTCTTCTAATACATTAGGAGTTAAAGTTACATTATTATTACTGCTCTTAACAATCTGACTCGTTGGGTCTTTTATTTGAAATAAGGATTGATATTGAGCATATTTTCCAGTAATTGTGACACGATCGCCAACTGCCACTGTAATCGCCGTACTGGTACTAGAAAAATAAACAATAATCGAATTTCCAACAGTATCAGTAATAACATACCCGCCTTTGTAAATGACAGAAACATAACCAGAGAAGGTCACGATATCATCTAATTTTGCTTCATCATATAATTTAGTGACAAGGTTATATGATCCGTCGTCTTCTACTAAGGCTTTAACAGTCAGTGTAAATAATTTGTTATATGTTTTCGAATTATATGTAAAAGTAGCAGTTAATATAACAACCGTATCAACGGTAAATGGATTAATTGTAACAGCATATACCTGATTACTTCCTTCTGTCGTTGCAGATGAAGCAATCGAAACAACATTAACATTATTGCTTTTCCAGGAAATATCAACGACACCATATGAAGCAAGAAGAGAAAAATTTTCAGTAATGTTATTGGAATCTTCAATAGTAACTGTCTCAGCAACCTGTATCAGGGTGACAAGATCGGGATCTTCAGTAATAACAGTTGTTTGAGTATCACTAGATGAAGTTGTTGGTAAGGTTGTGGTCGTAAGTTCTTTTTTACATGCAATCAAAACGAAACTAAATGATACAATCAGTAAGAAAATGCCAATTCGCTTAAACATCAAAAAATCCTCCTAATAATTGCTTTTATAAATATATAACGTAATTATATCATATATATACATTTGAAAGAATAATTTTTCAAAATAGAAAAAGCACAACCATGCGATGGCTGTGCTAATTAATTAATTAAATACTAGAACTTATTCTCCTAAAACCGGAGCCATTCCATATACAACAACATCATCAAGTGTAATTCTAACGGTATTAGTCGGGTTACCAGCTGGTAACAACACTAATTTAAATCTAAGCATTACGTCAAGACCTGTGCTACTGATGTTATAAGTAAAATCACCAGCAGACGTTCCAAGAGTAAATACTTCCGGGCTAATCCAAGTTGATCCTTCATCCGTTGAATATGACACTTCAATATTAACGCCATATGTAACAACTGTATTCAAAGCTTTGAATGTTACTTTAGTAGCGTCAGTTAAAACAAAATTCGTGTAAACGTATCCCAGATTTGCAGCTGCAGTGGTATACCAACGCATTTGCATTGATTGTAAACCAGTGATTGGACCTGTAGTACTTGGAGTTCCATAATATCTGCCCCATTGTTGTCCTTCTGGTCCGCTGTATAAAACTGAAGTATTGTTATATGTTGATGTAGCAGTAAAACTTTCAGAACTTTCAAAACCAGTCGCATAAATTTGTGATTCAGCATAAACCGCTACTGTTACATTTAACTCAACATCAACAATAGTTGAATTTAAAGTAATTGTAGCTGTTAATACTACCGCTGTTGGTTCGGTTACTGTACCAACAACGCCAGTAGTTGCGTTGATTAGAGCATTATTAGAAGCCCAAGAAATTGTGGCACCGTAAACTGAATCAACGAGTAAAAGGTCCATAGTCGTTTCATGTTCAACATAAATGTTGTTATATTCTGCAAGTAATTGATCCTTTACATTAGCAACTTTTGCAGTGTCAGGAACAGCTTTAATGGTCGTAGCGATTACAACTTCATTTGACACTGAACCGTTTGTTACAGTCACTGTGATTGTTCCTACTTTATCGGTATCAGGAAGTGTAACTACGCCAAGATTAGTGATGTATCCAGTCAATTCGGCTGAAATATCAGTAATAGCGTAAGTAGAAGCATATTTTGCAGTTGGTAACACATAATCTTCTGTTAATTCAACTGGAGTAGTAAGTAATGATTTATCATAATCAACTTTATTTTGTTCAGTCATTGTGATAACCAAATTACCGCCATATACTTTTGTAAAACTTGAAGATATGTTCGTTAATGTGAATCTTACAACTGGGAGAACATCGCCGTTTTGATATACATCTTTCATCCAAGGAGCTAAAGATAAGTATGATGAAATAGTATATTGAGTTTCACCAACAAGTTTCCAATTGAAATAGATATTGCTTGAATCAAATGATACTACGAATCCGGTAACTTCCATTACTCTACCGATGTTTTCATAGAAATTCATATTTTCAATATCAGCAACTGTTAATGTATTAACAACTACTTCATTACCAGTAGAAAGTTTAGCTTTAATTGATGCTGTGTCAATTTCTCTGAATCTGTTTTCAATATCGTATGAGGTCTTGTAATCAACAAGGTTACCATAAACGACTACTTCGTCACCAATTGCAACTAAACTTACAAGTGATGAACCATAAACGTATAAAGGATCTCCGCTGGCATCCTGGATAAAGAATCCGTTAGTTCCGTTAAATCCAGTAACAACACCTTTTACATATAAACCGGTAGCGTTTGGAGTTGTCCATGCGCCAGAGGTTTGAGTAATAAGCGGTAAGAATTCAGAAACTATTGTTACAGGCGATACAACGATAGTAAATTCTTTAGTATCTGTTAATTCTCCAAGAGCTAAATTAGCAGTTACAGTGACATTGTACTCTGTGCCAACAAGTTTAAGCGTTAATACGTTCGCAGCTAATGTAGCGTTGTCTGTAGCTGTTAAAGCCCAAGTAACAACTGTTCCGTAAGTTGTAGCGGTCGGTAAAGTTACAGTCGATAATTCAGTTGCTGCTAAAGCAACGGTAATACCAGCTTTATCAGCTGCTAATTTCTCAGCAGGGCTTAATACTACGATTGTAACGTCATATGTTTTAACAGTTTCGATTGCAGTTTCGCCAGATCCGTAAGTAAATGTAGCTGTTAAAGTAACGACTACAGTTGCTGTAGCATCTGCGAATGTAACTACGTTATTGGTGATTGAAGCGTTTGCTTCAGTAGCTCCAACCGTCCAAACGATTGTTGAAGTATTAGAAGTGCTTGGTAAAGTAACAACTTCATTTGGATCAACATTAGCTTCGACTGTTACAGCAGCAACGTCAGCTGCAGCGATTTCTGCAGGAGAAGCCGTGTGGGCAACGATGTGAGAAGCATTGAAAATACTTAATTGATAGCTATTGAACCAGTTAAGAATTGCGCCAACGACATCAACTGACTGACCAACTGTAAATGATAAAATCTGATCTTTAGCAGCGGTGTAGTTCGGTACACGGTAGTCTAAACGAACAACGATTTCTCTTGAGGTAGCCAAATCTTGAAGCGTCATCTGATAAGTTCCGTTTGCATCAACCGTTGCAGCGGCAGTTTTAACTGTGAATCCAGCAAAACTTACTAATTTACCTTGGAAAGGTAATAAATCAGTGTTAGTAAATGCAACTCCGTCGATTGAAGTAAATGTTGGTAACTCTGGAGAGGTATTGAGAACAACATATTTGGTTAAATCTTTAATTTCATATAAACCATTGAATACGTCCTTCTTACCGATTAATACCATTTCACTGCCAACAGGAATTGCTGCAAAAGCAGTTCTCATTGCTGATGGTACATAAATGTTTAGACCGTTTGTAGCGTCCTGAATCCAGAATGCGCTATTTGTCGTTCCGCCAGTCAAACGACCCTTAATTGCAACTACATCATTAATTGCAATTGTTGTACCATACATATCGGCGATACTTGTAAAGACGATTGGAGATACAGCAACTGTGAATTCTTTCGTATCTGATACATCACCAGAAGTAATGGTAGCCGTTAATGTAACGTTATAAGCTACTCCATCATTAAAGTTATACGATAATTTTGGACTTACAAATGTTGCATTGCCGTCGATAGACCATGTGATAACTGAGCCTTTGCTGCCAGTTACCGGTAATGTAACGTCATCATATTCTTTAGCAGTTAAAGCAACTGTTAAATCTGCTTTATCAGCAGCTACTTTTTCAGCAGCTGTCATGGCTTTTGCAGTAACTTCAAATGCTTTTGTTTCTGCTGTTAAAGTACCTTTAGTAATAGTAGCAGTGAAAGTAAATACGGTGTCTACAGAAACAGCTGGGAATAAAACAACACCAGTAGTCGTATTGAGACTTTGTACTGCTGGAGTAACAGCCCATGTAATTACTGAACCGCCAATACCGCTAAGAGGTAACGTAATTTCTCCCTCAGAGAAAGTATTAAGTTCAATCGATAACATTTGCTTGTCAGCAGCTAATTTTTCAGCGTCTGATAATTTAACAAGCTGAGAAGGATTAGTTAAATAGAATTGACCTGCGCCTTCATAAACGGCGATTGGGATATTCACTAATTTAAACGTGTCGTTTAAAGTTAATCCCGAAAGCAAAGTATGAATTTGTGCTTCAATGACGTCATCAGTATATTTGTCAACTTTGATATTGACATCATTAATTCCGTCTGTGAGAGCAAAGTATACGCTGGTACCTACTGTCATAGCAGGAACTAATGCTTTTAATTTTAACTGCGTCATATTTGCGATGCTGCCCTGAGCATCAGTGATAGCTTCAAGGTCAACTACATCAAAGTTTAGCGCATCTGGCAAATCATTGCCGGTAGATAAAACTTCTAAAGTAGAGAATCCAATGACTTCTATAAATCCGCCATAAATATCAATCTTACCAACAACTTCGAGTTCATTTCCAATAACGAGTTTTGATAAATTTGACGTGCCGACGTTATAGAGATAGATACCACCGGTTTCATCCTGAACGAATGCTGATCCGCCTAATACTGCAGTAACGATACCTTTAAACATAACAGCTGCATCGTCTGCTTGCTGGGAAGCTTCTAAGACCGTCATGTAATTAACTTCGTTCATAGAAAGAACGCGAATGTCTTTAGTTATTTCTTTTGTAGCTTCGCCGATTGTCATCGTTGCAGTTAATGTAATGCTTGTATTAACGCCGCCATCTTCGATAATCGGTCTGCTAATAGTGACTTTATACAATCCGGCAGTATCAACTGCTGCAGCGATGGACGCGTAAGTAGGATTGCTTGAAGTCCAGGTAATCGTAACGCCCTGTAAAGTGCTAGGTAAAGTGAAACTAGCAATAATCGAGTCAGAACCTGTGATAATGATTGCATTAGCAACTCTTGTTAAGAACTGATCTGCAGTTTCTGCTTTAACGGTAACATTAAATTCTTTTGTTAAAGAAACAGCGTTTAATGTGGCTGTTAATGTAAGTTTTACCGTTTTATCTCCATCAGTGAAGGCTGGTACAGTAATCTCACCTAATGCAGTAACGATATCAGCGTCAGCTGTTGACCAAGAGAGAGAAACACCATTAACACTAGCCATAGGTAATGTCAAATCTGCAGTTACAGCTGAAACATCGCCTAAGGTGATGCCATTAAGAACAGCTTGAACTTTCTCTGTATCTGTTAAACCAATTGTTGTTCCTGAGCCTGTGGTTGTTGTCGTTTTGTCAGTACAGCCAACGAGTACGAACATGGCAACCAATGATAAACCCAGTAAAGCGAGTTTTCTGAAAGTCAATTTCATATGAATCCTCCTATTTTTATTATTTATTACTCTAATATTGTAATATCATTTTCGAGCGTTAACATTAACTGGTATTTAGAATTAAGATAAACATATGATTCGTTTGATGAATCAAAATCATAGTCATAATAACTCAATGGTCCGGTTACTGTTATCATCTCTCCAATGGTTAATCCTAAAGTATCTGCCGTCATACCGGTTGAATCGTCGATACGAACAGTAAATGAATTATTTTGTGCATCTTTTACATAGACGCTGGTTTTAGCGCTATTCATGCCGGTAATGAGTAAATTTTCTAAAGTGACAAGCGATCCAATTCTTGTGAAAGAGAAATCATTATAAGTGATAATGATAGGTTCAACCGGTCCGGTTGACTCATTGACCGTTAAATTCGTTTTGCTGAAATTCGATAATTGCGGACTTCCACTGTAATAAGTCGGCGTTAATGCGCCAATAGTAACGTTCGCACCAACCTGGAGCTGTGCGGAGGTTGTGAAGCCGCCGTACATGTACACGCCATACCCGTTTTCATCCTGCAAAAAGACGCTATTGCCGATTTTTCTTGAGATTGTTCCGGTAACGACAACTTTCAATCCAACATACTCATCAAAATTTTCCATTAAATACTGGATTGACATTTGTGTTCCTTCTTTTGAGTAATCATAATTTGGATCAAGTTCGCCCCAGACTCTTCTTTTAGTCATTGAGGCGTTCCAGTCGGCGAGGGTCAATACCGTCGTATATGCAGAGCCCACAGAAACTTTGTTTTTAGAATAAGCCAATTCGACTAATTCAAGATTCAGAAGAATAAATTCGCTGGTATTAGACGTGCGGTACCAGATCCATGCCAGGTAACGTCCGTTACCGTCTTGTCTTTCTCCTTCTGCCTGTAAAACGATTGTTTCAGCAGATCTTAACTTAGCTTCTGTATATTTTGCAGCAGCTTTTCCCCACGGTTCATAAAGCGCGGTCGATTCTGGAGTATCAATACCTAAATATCGAACTGAGAATGTCTGAGAACCGCTTCTAAACCAAGTTGTGTCGCCATCGACGTATTTTTCAACAGTCACAACGCCATATCCATCAGCGATAAACTCTTTTCCTAAATAATCAGCTTCTTCTAATTGTAAAGTTGCGTCATATTCGCTTAAACTATCAAAATAAAGCACATCGATATTAAGAGGTGTGGTGTATACGCGAACTTCAGTTCCAATAGCAACTTCAGTTCCTGTAACCATACCTGATCCATATCGAACAAATTTGTCATACTCGCTTTCGCTCTCATATACTATGGATACGTCAATATAATATTTGACGGTTAATCCTAAGTTTTCAAGCGTAGAAGTAATTGTTTCACGGTTCGCTCCCGTTAAATCGGGGAGCGAAACCATAGAATCAGTTGTAATTTCGGTTGTAGTTTGTGTTGTCGTACTCGTTGTTTCTTTACACCCGAAAATTCCAAAAAGCATGAATAAAGCGAGTATAAGTAATGATGATTTTTTAAACATGTTTTTCATTCCTTTAGTAACGATAAATTTTACCAGTCAACTTGATTTAAGAAGAAACTTAATGCCGTTTCTGGTGTTTTTGTCTTATTATAAATATTTTCTAAGCAATAACCGGCTTCAACACGTACTGTTGCAGATCCTGCACTTGAACTACCTGCCGGGAATGCTGGGTCGTATTGATAATACAATGCTTGGTTTTTAGCGATATTCGCAACCATTGATGAGTGTAAATAATCCCATCTTTCATCGGTATCCGCCCAGTCGACTTGTCCGTCTGCTGTCCAATAATCTGTAGCTATCTTTAAGAAATTTACATAAGTAGTACTGAAAGTAGGGGTTAATTTAATAGTAACATCAGAAGTATAAGCAGATAAACGAACTGGCAGATATCCAGTGTCCATTGCCCATAATGCTGTATTTTCAGCAGTTGTTAAATACTTAATGAATAACCATGCAAATAATTTTTCATTAGCTGAAGCTTTTTTGAAAATACCAATGTTTGGTCCTTGCTGAACTGAAGATAACTGTCCAGTGAAATTATAGTTTGTCGAACCAGCGCTTAATTGAACTGCCTGACCTGCAGTAGTCGTTGGTTGCGGAACCTGTAAGAAGTCAACATCAAAGATTCCAAATTTTAAGTTAGTCTGAACATCGGTTGCGGAAGGAATATTGTATAAAACGCCTGCAGTTGAACCGACTGTCATACAGATATCGCCATATTTAAAGTTTGTTGAACCATATGATTGTCCAAATTTAACCGGCAACACAAATGTTCTGTCATTAAACATTGCGTTAATATAGGCTAACATGGATTTTGTTGTATTGTTGTTGATTAAGATATCTCCAGCGGAATTTGTATATGGAGCGCTCCATTGGCGGCTCATGTTAATGAACATATTTCCAGAAGAGTCGTAGTTCAGTAAATATCCGCATTTGAAGTTAGCTACATCAGTTGTACCAGTACTATTCAAAAGAATTGTACCTAATGTCTGAATTTGAGAAAAAGTTAATGGAGTCGTATGAGAGAAGAAACCTTCGTCTGATACTTCAATACCAGCGGCTCTGATTGCTGCCACATGATTTTTAACTATCGTACGGTTAATTGCCATTGTTTCAGTTGATTTTGAATAAGGCATTGAATAATATTGTCCGCCAACGTATTGGTTGTTTTCAGCTAAATAACCTGGGACAAAATCTTCTAAATCTAAAGATACGTCAACCAAATCACCAAAAATAGTTGATGTTGAATCAGTAATTTCATATTGAATATTGCTGTAAATGAAATTATTGAGCGAGTAAGCTGCTCCGGCTTGAATGTATCCGGCGAAATGGTCCGGATATCCCAAAGCCATAGTCGGAACTTGACCAACGCCAATACCGGTATTAATTTTTTCTCTTAAGGTATTGTAATCGGATTGAGATTGCGACTCAATTGTAACATTTGGATACATCGCTTCAAATTCATCAATCAGTTTATCTAGTAATGCAGTTTTACCAGCTCCGTAAATGTGCCAGAAAAGAATTGTTACTTCTTCGTCTGGAATATCCATTACGATTTTTGATACTGGTCCTTCACCTGTTGTCGTAGTTGTAATTGGTTCTGTCGTGGTGGTCGTAGCCATCTTGACACAACCCGTTAATACGAAGACAGCGAGTAATGTTAAAACACTTATCAAAATCTTTTTCATATATATCCTCCTATATATTTTTTGTTCCTTAATCTATATATAATAACCGCAATGCGGAATTATCCTTTGATACCGCTTCTTGATACGCCGCGCATAATCTGCTTCCTGAAAACGAAGAATACAACTAATAGCGGTGCTGTAACTAAAGCAGCCGAAGCCATTTGCTGACCGTAGTCGGTTCTGCCGCTGCCTGAATCAGTAAATGCTCCACGCAAACCGTTGGAAACCAGACGATACTGATCTTTTGTTGTAACCATAGCTGGCCAGATATAAGCGCTCCATGCACCCATCGAGTTAAGAATGATGATGGTCACGATTGTTGGCATCGCCACAGGAATCATGATTTTAAGCAAATATTTAAAATCAGTCGTGCCGTCTACCTTGGCAGCGTAATAAAGTTCGTTCGGAATCTGCTTAAAGGTTTGTCGCAGATAGAATGTATAAAATACACTGGTCATAAATGGTATGGTCATAGCCAGTAATGCATCCGAGAAAGTCTGATTCATTAAGTCATACCATCCAAACTTATTAATCGTTAAGAAGTTGGTCAGAATGAAAATTTCACCAGGAATCATCATCGTCGCAATGATTATCGCAAACACAGTGTCTCTGCCTTTAAAATTCAAACGGGCGAAGGCAAATGCCGCTAAAATCGTTGTAATCGTCGTACCTGCGGTTGTAATAATAGATACGATTATTGTGTTTTTCATATAAGTAAAGAATGGGAAGAGCGGTTGACCGGCACGCGGACCACTTTGAACGAGTTCGAAGAGGGCTTTATAGTTCCATATTTGCCAATCGCTTGGCTTAATGAAAAGAATTGGCGGAATTGCTTCAATCATCTCGGTACTTTTAAGAGATGTTAATATCATCCAGTAGAATGGAACTAAAACGATAAGTGCGATAACTCCTAGGAAAGAATATGTTAATACGTTACTAAGAATTTTTTTAGCTTTGTAGCTTTTTTCGTTCTTAACAAATATTTCAGCCATAGTCAACACCTCCTAGTAATGTATCCGTTTTTTGCTGACGGTTGTCTGTATCAGCGAAAAAATCAGAGTGATAAAGAATAGAATAATTGCTGCAGAGGCTGCATAACTATAGAAGCCTTGGAATGAGAAGTCAGAACGATATTTATAAACAAAGGCAACAATAGTAATCATTGAATAAGGCTGACCGCCTAATTTTTCTCCAAACAGACCGATGACCGAGTTATATGCTTTTAATGCACCAATCATAGATGTGATGGAGATATATAGAATTAAAGGTGACAGAAGCGGAACGGTGATTCGTTTGAAAATTGTCCATTTTGTCGCATGGTCAATTTTAGCCGCATCATAATATTGTTTGTCAATATTCTGTAATCCGCTGGTGAAAACCAATATTTTGAATGCTAAACTTTCCCAAATCGTAAAAATCATTAATGCGCCCATTTGAGCCCACCATGAAGCGGTACCGCCAATCCAGTCGATTGGAGAAATGTTAAACCATCCTAATATTAGGTTGAATAACCCATAGTCACGGTGAAACATAACTGCAAACGCCATACCGACCGCGATTCCGTTCGTTACATATGGCAAGAAGAAAACGGTTTGGAAAAATCCTTTTAATTTAGGTATCGATTTTAAGGCAACAGAAATAAATAATGAGATTAGAATTGATACCGGAACGGAAACCAGAGCAAGAACAAAAGTGTTTTTGAGTGATTGCCAAAATAATTGATTTTTCAATATGACACTATAGTTTGCAAAGGTATAACCGGTAATTGATCCGGCGCCGTCATTAGCAAGTGGTAAATAATCTTTATAAAAAGAAATGACGAAGGCATTGATGAGAGGATAGAAGGTAAAAACTATCATCAATATGAGCATGGGGGCAAGATACAACCATGCCTTTAAGTTATTTTTTGTCTCCATAAATTATTTTAACAGCTTGCCTTCAAGGTCAAACAAATGCATTTTTTCTGGTTTGACATTGAAGTGAACCCAATCTCCGGCTTTAATTTTTAAAGAAGCGTCAACAATCGCTTTAAACGTTATTTTATCAAGCAGGCCGCCTTCATTGCCAGGTACTTCGATAATTAACGTTGTATCACGACCAATGGTTTCAACCAAGTCAATTTCAAACTTAAAATCGCTTTTCTTTTCAAGATCGACAATAAAACCTTCCGGTCTTACCCCGATTTTTACCGGTTGATCAGGAAGATCTGTTTTTGATATAAGCATATCATTAACAAAAATCTTTTTATTTTTAATAACCCCGTTAAAAACATTAATTTGCGGAGTTCCTAAAAATTGAGCGACGAATAAATTTTGAGGATGATCATAAACGTGTTGGGGTTCACCCATTTGTTGGATGACACCGTCTTTCATAACGACGATTTCATCAGAAATCGACATTGCTTCTTCCTGGTCATGAGTAACGAAGACAGTTGTAATACCAGTTTCCCGCTGGATTCTTTTAATTTCTTCACGGGTTTGTAATCTTAAACGAGCATCAAGATTTGATAATGGTTCGTCAAGTAATAAAACTCTAGGTTTTTTTACAAGTGCACGGGCAATGGCAACGCGTTGTTGTTGACCACCAGATAGTTCTTTTGGTTTACGATCAAGCATTTCTCCTAATCCAACGAGATTTGCCATTTCAATTGTTCTTTCTTTAGCTTCAACCTTATCAACTTTAAGGTTTTCTAACGGGAAAAGAATGTTTTCGCGAACAGTCATATGAGGATAAAGCGCATAGTTTTGGAAAACTAAACCAATACCTCTTTTTTCTGGCGGCATATCAGAAACTTCGTCTTCTCCGAAATAAATTTGACCGACGTTTTGTCTTAACAATCCGGCTATCAAATAAAGTGTTGTCGATTTTCCGCATCCTGACGGTCCGAGTAATCCGATAAGTTTTCCTGACGGAATCGTTAAGTCGACGTGATCAACTGCGTGAACTTCTCGTTTGTCTTTGCTGATGAAAATCTTGGTTAAATCAAGCATTTTAATTTCCATGTTACGTGTCTCCTATTCGAAAAGTAATTCGTCTATATAACATAAAACTTCTCAAGACGGAATATATCTTAAGAAATGATGTTAACTGAAGATAAAATTAGAAAAAAAAAGAGTTTTGCCTTAATCAAAAAGCAACACTCTTTGCATCTATAGCAGTGTTGTAACGGTGGTAACAATCGCGCCGGTCAGGCTGCTGATTAAATTATCGATTATTCCCTGAGAATATAAATAATAACCGATTGCTCCTAATATTGCGAGTACTAAGAATAATTTAAAAAACTTCTTAATAAACACAAATACGCCTACGATTGTAAAAATGCCTAGTCCTAACAAAATGAGCCCTTGTATCCAAACAGGGAATGAATTCAATAAACCTAGAGCTTGATTAATTAACGGTCCAAGAAAACCCTCGATTGTTTCGATTATTGTACTAAAAACAAAACCATTGACTAATGACATTTTATTCACCTCAGATTTGTTTGTATTACTATGTAATATAATTATATCATTTCGAAAAAATTTTCCAACATTTATTTATTAGGTTTACAATAATTTTATTGTTTTTTTAAAATTGACGACGAAATTCTATCGCTTTCGAAAGAGTTTCGCTGTCTGCGTATTCTAAATTCCCACCTACAGGGACTCCGTAAGCGATTCTTGATACAATAATATCGATATCTTTTAAAACTCTTTTAATATACATTGCGGTTGCTTCGCCTTCCTGAGTTGCGGAAGTAGCGATGATGATTTCTTTCACCTGTTCATTTTGAATTCTGGTCCACAAAGTCGCGAGATTCAAATCTTCTAATCCAATTCCGTTTAATGGAGATAATGCACCATTTAAAACGTGATATAAGCCATGATATTTACCAGCTTTTTCAATAGAAAAAACATCTTTTGGCGATTCGACGACTAAAATCTGAGAATGATTCCGATTTTGATTTGAACAAATCTGACAAGGATCAATATCAGTCAGATGTCCGCAAATTGAACAGGGATGGATTTGACTTTTAACATTCAGTAAAGCTGTACTGAATGATGTAGCTGATTCTAAATCAATTTTATTAACTGTAAACAGCGCATATCTTTCTGCTGTTTTTCTGCCGATGCCGGGATATTTCATGAATTCGGCAATCAGATTTTCGAGCGCTTTTGGATAATCCATTTAGAATAATCCCGGCATCTTCATGCCTTGCGTTAAAGATCCCATTGTTTCTTCAATCTCTTTATCGACTTTTCTAAAGGCGTCGTTTAAAGCAACGACAATCATATCTTGAAGAATATCAAAATCTGATAAATCGATTTCATCTTTTTTGATATCAATAGAAACAACTTCTTTGGTACCTTTGACCGCAACCTTAACAATTGAACCTCCTGCCTGTCCGTAGAAGATTGCATTATTAATTTCTTCCTGCGCTCTTTTCATATCTTCCTGCATTTTTTGTAGTTTCTTAATCATTTGTGGATTTATCATGGTTATTACCTCGGTTTATTATTTTTTAACGCGAACTAAATCGCCGAAAATGTTGATAGCGTCTGACACGATTTTGCCTTCAGATTTCGTCGTTGATTCATCGACTTCTTTGGAAACATCCCGAAGTTCAGGATGTACTATCGGTGATAATCTGATATCTCTTTTTCCCTGTCTCCATAAATATGCAAATTCATCTGAGAGCGACTGGAAAATGGTTTTTGGTAAAGCGATATAATCGATGTCTCGATCAAAAGCGTTCCTAATAACATTGCTCATAATGGTTTTGACAGAAGGTTTCATCAGCCGGTTACACATTGCCGGAGAATCAAAGACAACGATAATTTTTTCAAAGGAACTTGCTTTTAATTCACCTAATTGGAATAAAGAGGCATACTGTTCGTTAACGCCGGTCGGATTTGCTTTTTTCAATTGATACCAATGTTCAATGAGATAGTTTTTATCATCACGGTTACCGTTATTTAGAACATCTTCAACAAATTCTATTCGATATGTGTTAGAAAGATCATTTGCTTTGATTGGTTCGATAATTTGTTTTTCTTCGGTAATTTTAGGTTCATTGGAAATCTCTTTATTTAGAGGTTTTTCATTAGATTTAATTTCGGTTACCGGTTCAGTTTGGAAGTCGTTTTCAAAAAGCGATAACACTTCTTCATCCTGAGGTTCTTCGGGTTTTAAATCCTCAGACTCAAAATAAATTTCTTCTTTCGTTTCCTGAACAATCGGCTTTTCATTGGTCGTTTTTATCTCAACGTGTTTTTGGACCTCAATCGTTTTTTCAACGATTCTTTCTACCGGAGGCTGTTGTTCGATTTTGTGGATTCGGGACTCTAAATCATTAAATGACTTCCAGACTTTTGCATCGCTTTCGGGTTCAGCATCAGTCATTTTAATAAAAGCCAGCTCTAAATATAATTTGGGGTTATTGCTCCACTTAATATCATTTGCAGCCTTGTTTAATATATCTAGATAAAAGAAAATCCGACGGTTACTGATGGATTTCGCAAGTGCGGAAAAACCATCGTTTTGATATAGTTTTGGTATTGATTCATTAAATCCGATATTTTTGTAAACTAAAATATCTCGGAAAAACTGAATTAGGTTCTGACAGATTTTCTGGGGTTCTTTTCCTGAAACCATTAAGCCATCCATTAATTGGATTGCCTCAGAGGCGTTCATTTTTAAAATAGCCTCAACAATATCAGTTTGTGACTTAAAAGAAAGTGCACCGCATATTTGATTTACATCATCGATGTGAATCATTTTCGGGCTGTATGAATAGGCCTGATCAAGCAAACCCAAAGCGTCGCGCAATCCGCCTTCGGCGTATAAAGCAATTTGATCAACCGCTTCTTCTTCGATTTGGATATGTTCTTTATTGATTACTTCATGTAATTTTTCGGTAATTTCCTGTGGTGTGATTGCTTTGAAATCAAAACGTTGACAACGAGAATGAATTGTCAATGGAATTTTTTGAGGTTCAGTCGTACATAAAATAAAGATAACATGTGCGGGAGGTTCCTCTAACGTTTTTAACAAAGCATTAAACGCGCCAGTCGATAACATGTGAACTTCATCGATAATATAAACTTTATATTTTACATAACCTGGTAAATACCGAACTTTATCTCTGATTTCTCTTATTTCATCAACGCCATTGTTGCTTGCAGCATCGATTTCTATGACATCGCTAATCGTACCGTCCTGAATACCTTTGCAATTTGCACACTGATTACAGGGGTTTTCTGTCGGGGCGTTAGCGCAGTTAACTGCTTTAGCAAGGATTTTAGCAATGGTTGTTTTACCAGTACCTCTTGGACCGCTAAACAAATAAGCATGGGCAACCTTGTTGTTGATTAAAGCGTTTTTCAATGTCGTTGTGATGTGCTTTTGCCCAGCAACTTCAGTGAAATCGACGGGTCGATAGGTTCGGTATAAGGCTTTATAACTCATCGCTTTCATCTCCTTTAATAGCATAATTCTTTAAAATATCTGCAGAAGGATTAAGATAAACAATTCCTTTAATTCCATCAAGCAATACGAGATCGTCTTCATTTATTAATTTCATTG
Source organism: uncultured Caryophanales bacterium (assembly GCA_937928185.1). Lineage (GTDB taxonomy): Bacteria > Bacillota_I > Bacilli_A > Izemoplasmatales > Hujiaoplasmataceae > UBA5603. Next base: position 35,116 of record CALEZX010000064.1, on the reverse strand, counting down.
CGTTATCGATTATTATACTTGGAATACCCTTTTTACGGGCTATAACCGATGCGTGTTGATCATAACTGCCGCTCGCGACGATAAATCCTGAAATATGTTTCCGATCAACATTTAAAATCAACGATGGTTTCATTTCCGGCAAGACCAGAATTTTAGGGTGGTCAAAAGCTAGATTGAGTTCATATGTTTTATCCTGAATAGCATATAAAACTCGGTCGGTAGCGTCTTCTATATCAATGATACGGTTTACCATATAATCGCTTGATAACTTTTTAAATTGGCTGATTATATTTTCGGCCGCTGTTTTATATGCTTGATAAGCATTCATTCCCTGATCAATATAACGGTATGTTTCTTCTAAAAGCATTGGATCTTTTACCATCAGTTTATGGGCTTCAAATATCATCGCTATCCGGTCGTTAAATTCTATTGTACTTAAATTAATTGCTTGTTCAAGTGCTTCAGAACTGGTTTGCAAAGCTTGATTCAGAATATCTTTTTGATTTATATATAAATCAAGATTAGTCTCAGACTCTTTTGTCGGATTAATTTTATGAATTTTTCCGTATGCAATTCCGCTTTGGATAGTTAATCCGGACAAATAATTCATTTCATCCAACCCCTTGTATCTATTATACTCTTTTTTGCAGGTTTTTGACAGGTTATTCAGATTTTCCCGCTAACTTTTCTTGAATCTCGCGAATAACAAAAGTCATTGCTATTCCTTCTGTAGTTTTCGCATCAAATTTCTTCTCCAGTTTGGCGATAGTAAAATTTTCAGATTCACCATTATGATAAATCTCATACGCTATCTTCATACTTTCTTGGAATTTCTGATTTAATTGCAATCTACGAAAATCCTCGATTAAAAACTGTTTTGATTCCCTCATTTTTAAATTAACAAGTTCTACAAACTGGTCTTCATAATTTGTTTTATAACGTTTATCGGCAATTTTTTGTAAAATAGTATCTCCAAGCCAATAAATTCCGACGAAAATAACCGGAAGTGTAAATAAATTCCAAATATCAGTTGCTTCTAATTGATTGGAAATTTTCAGGTATATTGTGTACCCGCCGATAATGACAAAAGTAATTACTAATAAAATCACATAAAATTTGTTTGGTTTCTTATATCGTTTCATATTAAATATCACCTATCAAGTATTATACAATAAAATCAACAAACTTATGATAAAATATTCATGGTGATGAAAATGATATTTGATACAATTGTCGGAATTGCAACATTAAGAGGAATAAGCGCTTTAAACGTCATTAGAGTATCTGGATCTGATGCAATTCAGCTCGTCAATCGTCTTTTTGTCGGTAAGGATTTGGATCAGCAACCCTCTCACACCGTCAGTTATGGTCACCTTATTGATGACGGCGTTATCATCGACGAAGTACTAGTATCCATCTTCCGGGAACCAAAGTCTTTTACCGCAGAAAATGTCGTTGAAATAAGCACGCATGGTGGTTATTTGATTGCTGAAAAAGTTATTGAGGCTCTGATAAAACTAGGATGCAGAATGGCTGAACCGGGAGAATTTACAAAACGAGCTTATCTCAACGGAAGAATTGACTTAACTCAGGCAGAAAGTATAATGGACATGGTTAACGCTAAAACCATGACTCAATTACAAATCGCTAACCAGGGATTAAATGGTCAGGTTAAAGAATTAATCAATGATTTGCAATCTGATTTACTCTCGTTAATTGCCAAGATTGAAGTCAATATTGATTATCCGGAATATGACGACGCTGTTGTCATGACAAATGAAATTATTATTCCGGAAACAAAAACAATTATCGATAAAATCAATCAAATTCTTATAAAATCAGATACAGGCAAAGTTATCCGCGAAGGAATAAAAACCGTTATCGTCGGGCGTCCAAACGTTGGTAAATCTTCTTTGCTGAATACATTATTAAGAGAAGACAAGGCCATCGTAACCGAAATTTCGGGAACGACAAGAGATTTAATTGAAGGTGAATTAAACCTTGGCGGAATTTTGTTAAAACTCATCGATACTGCAGGAATAAGAACAACCGATGATATCGTCGAAAAAATAGGTATTGACCGAGCAAAGAAAGCATTATCTGAATCTGATTTGGTTCTTCTCGTTTTGGATCAAAGCCAAAAACTAACGGACGCTGACAAAGAATTGATAGAACTGACTTCTGATAAAACAAGAATTATTGTTGGTAACAAAACCGATTTAGGCTCGCTGGTTGATATTCAAAATGAAAACATCATTAAAGTATCTGCTAAAAACAAAACAGGTATCGACCTACTTGAAAATGAGGTTAAACGACTGTTTGTTGATGAAGTACTGATTGGCAATAACGAAACGATGCTTTCAAACGCCCGCCATATCGGCAAATTAAAAGAAGCTAATCAAAACTTAAAAGACGCTTTATCTTCAGCGCAGATAAATTATCCCGTTGATATGGTTGAAATCGATTTACGAAAAGCCTGGGAATCATTAGGTGAAATAACCGGTGAAAGCGGTACGGAAATATTGATTTCTACTTTGTTTTCTAAGTTTTGCCTTGGTAAATAATGTTTCACGTGAAACAATAAATAAAAGTAGTTGGCGTACAACTACTTTTTTCTTCACATGATTAACATCATTATTTATTATAATTATCTAAGAAATTATATTTACCATTATCATCATAATACCCCAAAACGTTTTGAATATTTACGTTTTCGGCTGATTTAAAGATATTTATATCAATATTCTTATATACCTTTCGTAAAGACTCAATCAACCTTTTAATTTCTTTTCGTTTTGAATCCAGTTCGTTTCGGGCAATTCGGCACCCACAGCTCATCGCCTCAAGATGATGATATTTTCTAAATCTTTCGATGTCTTTTTCTTTTATTAAATACATTGGCCTAATTAATTCAATGCCTTCATAATTCTCAGATTTTGCTTTAGGAAGCATGGTTTTAAACTGGCCAGCATAAAACATATTTAGAAGCGTCGTTTCAATTACATCATCGAAATGATGTCCTAATGCAAGTTTGTTACATCCGTGGTCTTTTGCTATTTTGTATAAGGAACCGCGACGCATACGTGCACATAAGTAACAAGGACTTTCACCCGCAATCCGGTTGGTTACTTCAAAAATGTTGGTTTTGACAACAATGAGATCAACTCCCACCGATTTGCATAAATCTGTATGTTTATCGATATCTTCCTGATAAAACCCAGGATCCATCGTAATAAAGACTAATTCAAAAGGAACTGTTCCGTGTTTTTGAAACTCCTGAAACAGTTTTGCCATTAACAGACTATCTTTTCCACCAGACATTGCAACAGCTATGCGATCATTTGGTTCAATTAACCGATAATGTTCTATCGCTTCTAAAAACTTAGAATATAACGGTCCCCGGTAGTTTTTATTGATGCTTCTTTCAACTAATTGTTGAAACCCAAACTCTCTCATATGTCACCTCAAAATAAAGAACATCTTTATTATACTGGACAAACTAAAGTTTGTAAACAGATTGGTAACCCAAAATAATCAAAAATAATTGAAAATAATTATTGATATTTAAAAAGAGATATGATATAATTGGAAATGTAAAAAGATATGAGTATAATGGAGGTTGAACAAATGATAAACTTTGTCTGGGCATCAAAAAAACCACTTGATGACATTGCTACCTTGTACGAAGCTAACATCACTCTGAACAAGTCTGCGACAACATATTTTGAGAATGCATACGTTGTTCTGCTTGGACTTGATCGAGTTAACAAAAGGATTGCCGTTAAGCCTATTACAAAAGAGGAAGCTCAGCTTGGATTCATTCCTGAAGAACAGCGTCATAACATCACAGTTAAGTCTAGTTATTCAAGAATTTGCAACAAATCGTTTTTGGTTGAAGTATCTGAATTAATGGGGTTAAAATTTGGGAATAACGAGTCATATAAATATAAGGCGGTTTGGAACGAAAAAGATAATGCCTTAATTGTTGATTTGACTCACAAGGAGGGTTAGTATTATGTATCTTGCACTTTCACTCACCGACACAATGATAATTATCTGGGGCGCTGTGTTTGTTTTGGCAGGAATCATCGAAGCTTCAACCATGGATTTAACCAGTATCTGGTTTTCAGGAGGAGCTCTCATTTCACTGTTAATTGCAATTATCTTCCCCAACAGTTTAGTTGCTCAATTTTTGGCCTTTACGATTGTTTCGGGCCTTATGCTTATTTTCCTTCGTCCAATCTTTAAAAGATATCTGAAGAAAAATGAAGTTAGAACCAACGCTGACCGTTTAGTAGGTAAAACAGCGATTTGCATAAAACAGATTGCACTGGATGTTCGCGGCGAAGTTAAAATTGATGGTAAAATTTGGACAGCTATTGCTACTGAAGAAATAAATATTAATGAGAAAGTTGAAGTTTTAGCTATTGATGGCGTAAAACTTGTGGTAAAAAAACTATAATGAATGCAGGATTTTTAAAGAGGGCGATGTCGTCGCTCATCGACTTAGTCATCGTCTTATCTTTCATCGCTATGACATTTTATATTTTTGGAAGAACAATCATCAGAAATCAAATTCCTGATTTTGATGAGATATTTACAGCTTATAATGAGGTTGTCGATGCTTACAACTCAGATTTAGAAATTATTACGACCGAATATACTGCTGCATTAAAAATAGCTGATGGCGATGAAGCTTTAGAACTTGCCGCTCAGGAAGTATACTCTGCTAAAAAGGAAATGCTTGACGCACAGAATGTCGTTGATATTGAACCATTTAATCAACCTTTAACCGGTTATTTTCTGAATTGCATCTACTATTTTTCAATTGGTTTTCTAATTTTGATGGCAGTTTATTCTCTCGCCACAGGATCCAAAACACTCGGCAGGAGATTGATGCAATTAAAATTATCGGGACCGGTTAATCCAATCTCAATTTTCTTCCACGACATCGTTTTCAAATATTTTTTCACGATTTTAGTATTTTCCGTCAGTATGTATGCTGGAATCGCTTTATTCTTATTATCTCTGGCAATTGATTTAATTCTTTTATCTTTCACAAGAAACAAATTAACATTAAGGGATTTATTCTTGAAAATGTCGGTTGTCAAAACCGGCTATGGATATTAAAAATACAAAAAATTAATATATTAGGAGGATTTAAAATGTTCACACCTGCTTTTCTTGCTTTAAGTGAATTTGGTCTCGTTGTTTTAATCATCTTAGCTATTGTCATTCTTGTCTTTCTTGGATCGCGTATCCGTATCGTTCCTCAGGCTACCGTTTGCATCATCGAACGTTGGGGTCGTTATGAAACTACCTGGATTGCCGGATTACACTTCTTAATTCCATTTGTTGACCGCATTAAAAAAACTTACAACGCCAGAGGCCAAGTTTTAGATCAGATTTCTTTAAAAGAACAAGTTCTTGACTTCGTTCCTCAAGCTGTTATTACCAAAGATAACGTTACAATGCAAATCGACACTGTTGTTTTCATGCAGATTACCGATGCTAAACTTTATGTATACGGCGCTGAAAACCCTGGCTTGTTAATTGAACACTTAACCGCTACTACATTACGTAATATCATCGGTGAACTCGAATTAGACCAGACGTTAACCAGCCGTGATATTATCAATGAAAAAATGCGTGTTATCCTTGATGAAGCTACCGACCCATGGGGTATCAAAATTAACCGTGTTGAATTAAAGAATATTATCCCACCTAAAGAAATTCGTGAAGCAATGGAAAAACAAATGCGCGCTGAACGTGAACGCCGTGAGTCAATCCTAATTGCTGAAGGTAAAAAAGCCGCCGCCATCTTAGAAGCTGAAGGTGAAAAGTTATCTGCTATTTTACGTGCTGAAGCTAAAAAAGAAGCTGCTATTCGCGAAGCTGAAGGTCAAGCTGAAGCTATTCTTAAAGTTCAGGAAGCCGTTTCTAGAGGTATCACTTTGATTAATGATGCTAAAGCTTCTCAAGCATATTTACAATTAGAAGCTTACAAAGCCTTAGAAAAAGTATCTCAAGGTCAAGCCACAAAGATTATTATCCCTTCTGATTTACAGGGTGTTGTAGGTATGGCTTCTGCTCTTACTGAAGTAGTTAAGAAATAATCATCTAATATGAAAGCTATTCATAAAAAGGATAGCTTTTTTTATTATCTATGATTAATATTGTGGTAAAATGTCTTTATATAAATACAGAAAGGAAACTCAAAGATGAAAAGAATATACAAACTGATACTCTCATTGTTATTGATAATATTCATCTTTTTTATTCTTCCCCTCATATTGTTTAACAAGAGATTAACACCACCGATTAATCAATATGTCAGTAGTTCAGATACAACATTTTATCAATCATTAAATCAGGAACTTGAAACTTTAATAACTGATTCAAATGAAGATACTGTTTCATTAACTGTTTCTGAAGCTTTCATTAATCGGGCAATTCAGAAAGAATTGTCAAAATCAAATACAGCCTATCTGAACAGTGATTTTTCTGACGAAATATCGCATGACTATATGATGATGTTTGGTAATAATTTTGGTTTTAAAGGCGTCTGGACAAAACTACAAGATGACAAAATTATTATCTATGCCGGTGCAGACTTTGCAACATCGCCGGGAAAAGTACTTTATCAGACCGGAATAGAAATCATTTTCGATATTGTTTTATCTGAAAATAACCAATACTACTTAAAATTATCGAAACTTGAAATTGGAAGAATCAATCTACCTTTAAAATCAGCTTATAAATTTGCTAGTTTTATTATTAAACAACTATCATCCAAAAGTCTAAATGAATTAATCGCAGAAAATTTAACCTTTGGAGATTTTAGCGAAACTGATTTTAGTTTTTCTGTTGGTGAAGAAGAATTAGCTAATTATTTATATGAAATCGATCCAACGTTTGCAGCTTTGCTTAAAGTTATATATAAAGAAGATTTACTGATTTTAGATGTTTCTGAACAGGGTTTTGATATATCATTGAATGTAGGAGTGTTCCGGAGATTAACTTCTGATTTAGATGAACCGTCATTTACAAAATGGGAAAACGATCTTGATAAGGCAGTTTTTATGGCAAATCTCGCTTCACAGGCAATCATAGATTCAATGCTTAATCCCCTCGATCCACGCATTGATTTAAATGAAGAAGATCTTAACGCCATCTTAGACTATACCCTAGGTGAAAAGGTTAAATTTGAATTTCCAATTAAATTTACGCTTAACGATGAAGAAATAGAATATCTTTTTAATTCGACAAATCTCTTTATCCGCATGGATGATGACATTTTGTCAATTCATCTTAAAATGACTTTATCAAAAGCCGGAATGGCCGGAACGTTTGATATGCAGTTTAATTTATCAAGTCATGTAAGCATGAATGAAAATGGAGATATGGTTTTATCTATTATCGATTCAAATATCGGCGAAGTCGATTTAGATACGGAAATATTAACAATGTTATTCTCGGTATTTGATGATCAGTTAATGGTAGACAATACCATTGTCATAAAAAAAGAAACCTTAAACAAAATGTTTGAAGGTTCAAATATCATCTTTAATGACAGTTATGTTGTTAATGGCGAACTCCGTATGCATTTTGGTCTAGACAATTAATTAGCATGACCATTAAAATACCACCATGTTTTTATGGTGGTATTTTTTATTTTATTTACTTATTTTGAATGATTCGAGAATATATATTCCATCGACTTCAATCTGTAATTCAGAAGACTTCGCTAAACCGTATGAAATAACTTCAATGGATGATTCCGTGACCACAATATAAGGAACAACCGGGTTCGAATCGAGAAATGCGTAATGAACACCGATGCCCGAATTTTTCTCTCCGCCATAATATTTAGTTCCCACAGTATTTCCAACTAAATAAGTTACTCCCACTTGAGATGAGTAATCATTAAAATGGAAATCCGTTTCTGAACTTGGTAACAAAGATAACGTTCCGAGCGAATAGGTGTCTGAACGATTAAAACCAATCAAATTCCCGCTGTTATAAACAGATCTTGAATATTGATGATCATGACCGCTGATTACCAAATCGACTCCATGTGATTCAAAAATGGGAACTAATTCTTCTCTGACTTTATATGTATTATAAGATAATGAATACGCTCCGCGATGCATAAATACAATTGTCCACTTCATGGAATGATTAGATAAATCGTTAATAAGCCACGTTTTCAGTAACTCTACATTTGTTGTATCATTCAAAGAACAAGTTGTTGTTCCATCACACAAAGTTTCGGTATTAATAGCGACGAAGTGCGTGTTATCATAATTGAAACTGTATGTTTTTCCATCATCAAAATTAGCTGGTCTGACATCATTTTCTATCTCATCAAAAGGGGTATAAACAGGTCCGTTATTAGGGAGATTGAAATAACCGTCGAATTCTAAATTTGACATCCTAGTTCCAGAAATCCCCGCAATGTCGTGATTTCCGCTTGTAGCGGCTATTGGTGTATTAAATATAAAAGGCGATGAATAAGTAAAGAAATTATTCCATTCCGAACGAATATCTGCGTCATTGACAATGTCGCCGGCAAACATCATAAAATCAGGTTTCTGATTGACTTCATCTAAAACGTTTAATAAAACATGACTATATGCCATATAACCTAAAGTTGAATTTTCCTGAGGGTCCGCTAAGAATAAAAACGAAAAACTATCAGGATTAATCGATTTGGTTTTGAATTGATAAACTTCGCTGATAACATCGTTAAATTCGTTTTTGACACGGTATTCATATACGGTGTCAGGTGATAATTCTGATAGTACCAGTTCGAAATGATGAGCTGTTTTTTTGCCGATTAAAGTTGATTTATATGTCGCTTCTTTTGTTAAAATTTCATTGTCGCCTTGAACCTTATACTCAACAAAAGCCTTGCCTTCCGTCGGCATTTCGAAATTAATGCCAATTGAAGTAGTTAAATCTTCTGTAACAAATAAACCGATATTATATTGATTGTTGTAAAGACTTACTCTCTCGCTATAAGATAAGTTTTCGTTTTCAGGTTGGTATGTCCAGGGTTTTGTGGTTAAGATTGTAGTTGTTGTTAATTGTTCTGTAGTCGTCTGATTGGTTGATGTTGTTGTTAGTTCTTTACAAGAAAATAAAACTATCGATAAGAAAGATAAAAGAAAAATTATAGTAATTTTTTTCATAACGAACCTCCATTCATTATTTGTATCGTGGGGGTTTTTTTATTCATCCTAAAACTCACAGTTTTTAGGGGTTCTTGGGAACGGAATAACGTCGCGGATGTTATCAACACCTGTAACGTACATCACCATTCTTTCTAAGCCTAAACCATATCCTGCATGTTTGCATCCGCCATAACGGCGTAAATCAAGATACCATTCTAATTCTTCTTTTGAAACGTGCATTTCTTCCATTCTCTTTTCGAGAACATCAAGACGTTCCTCACGTTGTGAACCACCTATTAATTCCCCTGCGCCCGGAACTAATAAATCCATCGCTGCAACAGTTTTTTGGTCATCGTTTAAGCGCATATAAAATGCTTTTATTTCTTTTGGCCAATCAATAACAAAGACTGGACCACCAAAATATTTCGTTAAATATTTTTCGTGTTCAGTAGCTAAATCTTCACCATGTTCCGGTTTGTTTTCAAAAGTTTCTTTACTTTGCATTAAAATCTCAATCGCATCATAATGAGTGACTGCTTTAAATTTTGATGATACAACTTTATGTAGTTTTTCTTTTAAGCCTTTTTCAACAAAAGCATCAAAGAAATCAACTTCGTGAGGAGCGTTATCCAAAACATAATTAATAACGTATTTCACCATTGCTTCAGCAAGATTCATATCATCCTTTAGATCAGCAAAAGCAATCTCCGGTTCAACCATCCAAAACTCAGAAGCGTGACGCTGAGTATTTGAATTTTCAGCTCTAAATGTAGGTCCGAAGGTATATACGTTACGGAATGCCATAGCATAAGATTCAACCTGTAATTGCCCTGATACCGTTAAATTCGTCGGTTTTCCAAAAAAGTCTTTAGAATAATCAATGTTCTTTTCACCTTTTTTTCCAATTTCATCAATATCCAGAGTCGTTACTCTAAACATTTGTCCTGCACCTTCAGCGTCAGATCCGGTGATGATAGGTGTATGGACATAGACAAAGTTATTTATTCTGAAAAACTCATGAATAGCAAAGCTAACCAATGAACGAACACGGAAAACGGCGCTGAAGAGATTGGTTCTCATTCTTAAATGCGCGTTTTCTCTTAGAAACTCACGTGAATGTCTTTTTGGCTGAATTGGGTAATTTTCAGGGCTGTCGCCGAGCAATTCAATCTTAGTTGCTTTGATTTCAAATGGCTGTTTTAGTTCTGGTGTTAAGGTTAAAACACCGGTAACTTCTACCGATGATCCAACACGGAATTTCTGAATTTCCTTGAATGAAACTAAATTAGATTCATATACAACCTGAATAGTTTCAAAAAAAGATCCATCATTTAGATCAATAAAACCGAATTCTTTTTGGGCGCGATTGTTTCTTACCCAACCCGAAACAGTCACGGTTTGATTGGAAAGCTGTTCAAATTCTTCATATAGTTTTTTTACTAGTTTTTGCATATTTGTTCCTCCTAAAATTAAAAAATCGTCCTTAATAAAAAAGGACGATTGTAATTAACCGCGGTACCACCTTGATTCCAGAAATCTGGCTCTTAATAGTTGTTAACGCCAACAAGCGGACAGGTCTACTTTATTCTTCTGTCTCTCCCGGTGTTCTTCTGAAAAGTCGTCGTATGAGGCTCGCATCAACCCTCACTCGCTTGAATCCGGACATTTCATACTTTTCCGTTCTTCGATTTATCATTATTATAACACAATCGCTTTTTTTGTAAAGTAATGAAATGATAAACTATATTTATTGGTTTATGTCGTTCTCTTAATAAATAGATTGTTTGAATCAAAAAGCACTTACCCGTGAATGAGTAAGTGCTACTTTAATATTAACTAAATAATGTTGAAACGCCTTGGTCATCAATGATATTGATAATGCCCTGACCTAACAAATGCGAAATTGATAGTTGAACAAGTTTTGGAAATTTCTTTTCTTCAGGGAGTAAAACGGTATTCGTACAAACCATTTCGATTAATGGAGAATTCATGATTCTCTCAACAGCAGGCCCTGATAATAACGGATGCGTGCAGCATGCGTAGATATCTTTCGCTCCCGCTTCTTTTAAAGCGTTTGCTGCTGCTACAATTGATCCGGCAGTATCAATCATGTCATCAAAAATAACGCAGTTTTTATTTTTAACGTTACCGATAATATTCATAACTTCTGCAACATTTGGTTCCGGACGAGTTTTATCAATAATGGCGATAGGTGAGTTTAATGCGTCGGCAAGGCTTCTTGCTCTTGCAACTCCGCCATGGTCAGGAGATACAACAACCATGTTTTTTATTTCTTTTGTTTTGATATATTCAGCGATAATTGGCATTGAACGGAAATTATCAATCGGGATATCATAGAATCCTTGAATTTGAGCAGCGTGTAAGTCGACGCAAATCACGCGGGTAGCACCGGCGACCTGAAGTAAATCCGCAATCAGTTTTGCTGAGATTGGCTGACGGGCTTTTGCTTTTCTGTCTTGTCTTGAATAACCGTAATAAGGCATTACAATATTTATTTCTCGGGCGGAAGCGCGTTTAAGTGCATCAATCATAATTAATAATTCCATAACATGTTCATTGACTGGTGCAGAAGTAGATTGAACAATAAAAACTTTGTGACCACGAACGGTTTCACCAATATTGATGTTGATTTCTCCATCCGCAAAACGAGATACTTCACAAGTACTTAATGGTATGCCGATATAATCTGCTATTTCCTGAGCCAATTGTAAATTAGAACTCAGTGAAAATATCTTAACTTTTGATCCGTGAAAGATCGCCATTTTATCCCTCCGTATAGAATATCTTTTAGACCATCCTATATTATAACCCAAATCTAATAAATAAGAAAGTGCCAACTTTTAAAAGTAGGCACTTTATTAGACAACACTATTCTTCGGTTTTAATTGGCGGAAGCTGATTGAAAGCATCCAAAACTGCAGCTTCGATTTGACTTCTCGTCTCGGTATTAATGGGGTGGGCAACGTCTTTGAACTCTCCATTCGGCATTTTCCGACTTGGCATCGCTACAAACAATCCGTCTTTTCCCTCAATAATGCGCAGTTCATGAACAACGAAGCACTCATCAATGGTAATGGCGGCGATACCAACCAATCGGTTTTCTCCATTGACTCTTTTAGCGCGAACTTCAGTTATTCTCATATTACCACCTCTTTTCTTGATTATATCACGATATATAGCGATTTAAAAGTGGTTTTTATTCTTTATTCATCAATTTTGCTTGAAAAATCAAATATTTTTTCACATACTTATCAAAAAAATCGGAAATTTCATTCATTTTTCCCCGAACGACCTTAAGAATCGTCGACCCGCTTCCGCTCATGATGACGCCTTCTGAACCTAATTCATTGCAAATCAACGATTTTGTCAGCTTTGTTTCTTCACTTAAAATAAAGCTGATGCTCTCTAAACTGTTATGCATTGACTGTAAAAAAGCTTCTTGGTTATGTGCGTTTATGGCTAAAATCATAGGCTCAATATTAAATCGTGTGAATCCTAACTCATCTCCCAAATTAAATACATCTTCAGTTTTAACAAAATCGCTTGGCTTAACAACTAAAACAGAGCAATTCTCAAGCGGAAGTTTCGTTAATTCGATTTGATCGCCTATTCCTCTGACAATTGCCGGAGAATCATATAAACAGTAAGGAATGTCCGCCCCAAATATAACAGCTATGGCTTCCATCTGCGGGTAACTTAACTGTAAATCAAATAACTGATTAATCCCTTTGATAATCGCCGCTGCATCGGTACTGTTCCCTGCAAGCCCGGCGCCTGGAGGAATAATTTTTTCTACGGTAATTAAAACCGATTTGCCTACTGCGTAGTATTCCATCATATATTTAGCAACCCGGTGTAGTAAATTTCCTTCTTTTTCTAGAAATTTATCATTGGATTGAATTTTGACTGTTGATTGGTTCTGTATTTCTTCAAATGATAAAATATCAGCTAAGTCTATTTTGGCGTTTACCATTTCTAGATTATGATAGCCGTCATTTCTTTTTCCAGCAACATTTAAAAACAGATTTATTTTGGCATAAGCTTTGATTGTAAACACGATTAATCACTTCCTTGTACCTGTTCTTCAATTTTATCATATTGGTTACCCATTGAATACACCAAGATAAAAAAAGACATCAAAGGATGGTTAATCCGATGATGTCTTCAGCTTTAAATTTTTCTCCTGTTGATAAAATGATTAGCCTGTTAGTAAAATCAAGTCGGCGAATGGTTCCAAACGTAAATTTCCCATAACCATCATGGTAATAGCGAATTTGTAATTCCTGATGATTCTGCCATGCGGATATTAAATCACGATTCAGCTGTTCATAGACATCGTCACTTAATATCGGTTTTTCTTTTTTGCCAAGGCGGTAACGCATCTCCTCAAGCATCGACGAGTGGCCTACCAAAGCATCAAAAGCGTTCCATTTAATAATCCCGCGGTCAACATAAGTACTAGGCATGATGGCCACCTATCATATCATTTCTTGCTTTGACAGTAGAAGATTTTAATTCGCTTGAGGCGCGATTAACGGCGTTTTTACCAAATTTGAATTTGATTTCATCAATAGCAGAGAATACTTCCGCCTCTTTAACGACGCGGTTGATATCTTCAAATAGATTAACCTGAATTTCCGGCTGATCAACAAGGTTCGTTACGCTGACATGAACTCTTCGGATAGGTTCACGTTCATAATATTCGTTAAAAAGATGTAAACATACCTTGTAAATATCCGTTTCACTCGAAGTGGGTTGATCTAAACTTAGTTGCCGTGAAAATCCTCCGCCGGAATCTTTACTGTATCCAATTCCAAAATGAATCGTTTTCGCTTTTTTCTTGCTCAATCTTAATCTCCGGCTGACATCATCTACTAATTCGATAATAATCTGATAGATATCCGGCGGATAATAATCGTGAAAAAGCGTCTGACCGGTTCCATAACTTTTAGCAATGGGTTTAATATTGTTTTTATCCTGGATTAAACTTGAGTCAATGCCATGCGTATGGTAATAAAGTTCTTCGCCGATAATACCAAATTTTCGTTTTAACCGTTTGACATCACTGTTTGCAATATCGCCGATTTTATACATCCCCATTTTATTGAGATGAGCTTCCATGTTGCGCCCTATACCCCACATTTCACTCAGCGGAGTTACTTTCCAAAGTTTTTCCGGAAGGTCTTCATAATTCCATTTAGCAATAAAATCGGGTGAATGTTTTGATTCGATGTCTAAAGCCAGTTTTGCCATAAGCATGTTGGGACCAATGCCGCAAGTAGAGTATACTTTGGTTTCTTTATAAATTTCATTCATAATCATTTTGGCGATTTGGACATCCGTTTTTTTATAAAAATTCATGTATTCAGTCAAATCAAGGAATACTTCATCAATCGAATAAACGTACATATCTTCTTCAGAAACAAAACGCAGATAAATTTCAACAATCTTAGTCGAATATTCTAAATATTTTTCCATGCGCGGTTTTTGAAAAATGATTTTAATGTTGGTCGGAAGTTCAAAAATCCGACACCGGCCCGGAACGCCAAACTTTTTCAGATATGGCGATACCGCTAAAACAATTGATCCTCCGCCGCGGGAATGGTCGGCGACGACTAAAGGCGTTTTGAAAGGATCAAGACCTAAAAGCGCACATTCAACGGAGGCGTAGAAACTTTTTAAATCGATACACATAATAGTTTTGTGCAATCTTAATTCATCCAAAATAATCGCCTCCTTATCTTTACTTTATTATACTGTTTTTTTTTATTATTTGGTAGACTTGACAATAATTTTGTTTGATGAAAATCGTGATATTTTCGGATTATGAAAACATTCTATTTATTGTAAATAAATAACAATCTCTTATAAATGAATAAATGACGGTTTTCATAAAGCACTGATAAACCATAAATAAAAAGCACTTGAAAACTACTTCAAGTGCGATATCAAATCTATATAATAAATACTAACTGTTAAACGTTATAACGATTTTTGTGCCTAAATTAACTTCACTCTCGAGTGAAATTGTAGCGTGATAAACCGCACAAATATGTTTTACAATAGCTAATCCCAATCCTGTTCCGCCGGTCTTTTTGCTTCTGGCTTTATCAACGCGGTAAAATCTTTCAAAAACACGTGTTTGATCTTCTTTTGGAATTCCGATTCCGTCATCGATGACTTCTATTTTTATAGTTGAACCTAATTGATATAAGTTAACAGTGACATGCCCGTTTTCTTTCCCATACTGAATTGCATTATCCATTAAATTTCTTATAAGCTGCATCATATGTTCATAATCAGCTATATATATAATGTTTTCTAAATGGGTAATCAATTCAATGTTTTTTTGCTTGGCTATCGGTTCTAAATTGATTTTTATATCATTGATTAACTGCGCCAAATCAACAGACGTTTCGTTTTTTGTAATGATGTTGTTTTCATATTTCGATAAATTTAGCATGTCCTGAACTAAATTACTCATCCGATTTGCTTCCTGCAAAATGCGCTGCGATAAATCTTTAATTTCTTCGTTTGAAGACACCAAATCTGATGTAATCAGTTCAGAAGCGCCAATAATAGATGTTAAAGGAGATTTCAGTTCATGTGAAGCATTAACGAAGAAATCCCGTTTTAGAGTTTCAATTTGCTTTAATGCTGTAATATCGTTAAAGACGAGAAGATACATTCCCAGATGGCTCCAAGCCGTCTGAACCTTATTGACAGACAGCGAATAATAACAATCATTAATTGATATATAAGATAAATAACCCTCATCATATTCGTCGGCTTTTTCAACCGCAAGATGAACGGCGTGATCAAGAAACAGGTACCGATAATCCTTTAAATAATGAGTTGTTTCTGAATAATGAAAAAGATTTTCAATGAAACGATTAACTAAAACGACAATCTTTTCTGCGTCAAGAACACATAACCCCTGGTCCATCCGGTTCAGAATAAAATCCAGTTTTTGTTTTTCGGTATTTAATTCGCTGATGGTATTGGAAATCAGTTTGCTGATGGTGTTAATATCATTAATAATCTGATTAAGTTCCTGAGACTGTTCAAGAGGAAGTCTTTCAGTATATTCGCCTTTTGCGACAGAATTTAATGAAGCGACAGTTTCTTTCAGCGGTCTCAGCGTTCTATCTGTGGCTATATTGATTAAAAAGGCTGATAAAAGAATTATCGAGAATCCTATGAGAATAGAAAATAAAATGAAGTCATTGAGAAAAGGAAGGATATTAGCCTGCGGAATAGCTACTCTAAGATATCCGCCATCATCCATATTCCTCGCAATATACATCATCGTTTTATTCGTTGTCGCAGAATGTCTTATAAAAATTGTCTCAAGATTCTGAAATTCAGGTCTTGATAAGTGATTTTCTGTTAAATTTCCGGCCGAGTCAGCAATTACATTACCTAACGGGTCTATAATTGTGATTCTTATATCGGCTTCAATCGTTTGAAAATCTGAAACCAGATCAGTTCCCTCTTGATAGGTGACATATTGTTCAGATACCACTTCAAGATAATTTTTTAAATGACGTTCAGTAAGATTATTTAAGTTGTTTCGTGATAATAAGGCGGCTAAAGCAACAAACAAAACAACCGCAAAGGTCATAATCAGGGAATATTGAATAATCAGTTTTCTTTTCATATAACTAATTTATAACCAACGCCACGAATTGTCTGAATTATTTCCGGATTAGCATTCGCTTTTGTCAGTTTTAACCTCAATTCTTTGATATGAACATCTAACGTCCGTGTCTCACCTAAAAAATCATATCCCCAAACCTGGCTAAATATTTCTTCTCTGGTTAACGTTTTATTAGGAGATTGCATCAGTAGTTTCATCAATTGAAACTCTTTGACAGTTAATCCGATAATTTCATTTTGATATAATAACTGATGTTCAGATAAATCAAGTTTTAAATCACCTAATTCAAGGGTCAAAAGCTCGTCTTGATTAAGATATCGTCGTAATAACGATTTTACTCGACTGATTAATTCCAAAACGCCAAATGGTTTTTGCATGTAATCGTCGGCACCGGTATCTAATCCGATGACTTTATCAATTTCTGAAGTTTTAGCAGAAATAATCATAACAGGAATTGTTTTTAAAGTCGTCGACTTTTTTAATTTTTTTAATACCTCAATCCCATCTAAATCGGGTAACATAATATCGAGCAATATTAAATTAGGTTTTTTAATTTCCAACGCATCAAAAAAAGCAGCACTGTCTACAAATCCCTGAAAATCAAAACCAGAATTCTGCATGGCGATTTGTAATACTCTTGCGATATTTGTGTCGTCTTCAACTGAATAGATAAGGGGTGTCATCGTTTTATCTCCTTAAGGTGTGATTTTCTCTTTGTGTTCTCCTAAAATGGAAAATATAACCCATTCACCAATATTCACAGCGTGATCGCCGATTCTTTCTAAATACTTCGCAACCATCATTAAATATAAAGCATAATCTGCGTCTATTTCGTTATTGCGAATTGCGGAAGCGACGGTTTTTTTGACTTGTTCAAAATATGCGTCGACAACGTCATCGTCATTGATAACCTCATATGCTAAATCCAAGTCTTTTGTGACAAACGAGTCTAACGCCTTTTTAATCATTTTTTTTGATGCTTCTGTCATAAATTCCATTTCAGAAATGTGATAAGGCTTTGTGTTCTCCTGCATAAAAATCGTCATTTTTGATATATCCGCCGCGTGATCGCCAATTCGTTCGATATCGGTAATCATTTTTAATACCGATGTTATTAAACGGAGATCTTTAGCGACAGGCTGTTCTTTTAAAATTATCTGAAGACATTTTTTCTCGATTATTTTTTCATATTCATTGACTATTTTATCTTTTTTAATCGTTATCTGCGCCAAATCTCCATCCATGGATAAAAATGATTTCAAACCATCATTGATATTGGCGATGACTTCGTCTCCCATTTTAATTAAATCTATTTTTAATTCTTCCAATTCTTTTTCAAATTGAGTCCGATATGTCATAATATCCCTCTTTCTTCAATTATACCTTTATTTTGTAATCTTTACAATTTTATCCGAATCTGCCGGTAATATAGTCTTCTGTTTTAGGGTTTTTCGGATGACTGAACAATTCGCTAGTCAGGCCATATTCGACAATCTCGCCCAACAAAAAGAATGCAGTATAATCTGATACCCTTAAAGCCTGTTGCATATTATGAGTTACGATAATAATCGTATAATCTTTTTTTAAATCATTAATTAAATCCTCAATTTTTGCGGTTGCGATTGGATCAAGCGCGCTTGTCGGTTCATCCATCAATATTACGTCTGGAGACATAGCGATTGCCCTAGCTATGCACAGACGTTGTTGCTGTCCTCCGGACAAACTTAATGCGCTTTCTTTTAAACGATCTTTTACTTCTTCATAGAGAGCAGCGTCAACCAACGCTTTTTTTACTGCTTTTTGTAATACCGCTTTATCTTTAACGCCCTGACATCTTAGTCCATAGGCAACATTATCATAAATGCTCATTGGAAAAGGATTAGGTTTCTGAAAAACCATTCCTATCCGCCGTCTTAAATCAATGACATCAGAATCGGATGAATAGATATCGTTCTCGTTATATAGAATTTTTCCGTTGACATGACAATTCGATATTAAATCATTCATTCGGTTAAGCGTTCTTAGAAATGTTGATTTTCCACAGCCCGAAGGACCGATTAATGCAGTAACCTGTTTCTGATAGATATCAATGTCGATGTTATCTAAAGCCAATTTATTTCCATAATATAAATTTAACTGATTGATGTGAAACGCTTTCTCATTTGTTAATGTCATATACTTATCCCTAATTTCCGTTTTAAATATCGTGAAGATATTAATTTAATCAATATATTTAAGATAACAACAATTAAAACAATAATAATTGCAATTGTCGCTGATAGTTCAATATTTGCAGGTTCATCCGTCATCATTGCCCATATATGGACGGCTAATGAGGTAGATTTTCCAGTTAAAGATACCTGATCCTTGATTGAAGTTCCAATTGCAAAAACCAAAGCTGCTGATTCTCCAATTATTCGGCCAATTGCCAGAAGAGTCGCTGTCAGAATTCCTGGAACCGAAGATGGTAAAACTACCTTGAATGTAGTCTGTGTTTTACTCGCCCCTAAAGCTAAAGAAGCCTGGCGGTAATCATCTGGAATAACCTTAAGACTTTCTTCGGTTGTTCTTATAATCACCGGTAATAGAATAACAGCTAAAGTCATGGCTCCTGATATAATATTTCCTCCGGTTGCGTTCGTTAATTTTGTCGTAATTGGAACAAAGATTGCCAAACCCATTAATCCATAAATAATGGAAGGAACACCCGTTAGGGTTTCAATTAAAGATCTCAAAAATTTCGTAAATTTATTATTTGGAGCATATTCATTTAAATAGATTGCAGCTCCGATGCCAATAGGCAATGCTATTATCAATGTTAAGGCAATTAAATAAAGGGTGGTGATAATTGAGCCTTTAATTCCTCCTCCTTTTGTTTGAAATTCGATTTCTCTGAGTTCATCATTGGCATTAAGATAATTAATCATATTTTCCGCTCCATAACGAGAAAGTGCAGTTGGATAATTATCAAAAGCTATGCGGATGATATGATATTCATCCCTTAGTTCAATCGGTTCGTTACCAATCCCTTTATCACGGATTTCAAATAAAGGACTTTTGGGGTTAACATAGATGATTTGAATAACATTTTTTCCTAATAAATCAATTTGATCTGCTAATGCAATACCCCATTTAGAAGAGTAATATACCCCTTCGTCGAATGCGATGTCTGATTCGCAATTACATAAGCGTGCATAATCATACAAATCTGCGACATATCCCTGTGATTCAAAATTTTCTGCAATCAAATCAATATTAAGTAATTTGTATCCTTTACCAAAAATAAAGATGAGAATCGCTAATAATGTTATGAAACTGATTGAGGAAGCAAAATAAGTAATTCCATTTAATAAGGTGTCATACGTCTTGCGTCTTTTATTCTTTGACATGAACAACACCTACCCGTCTTTTTATTGCATTTAACATTAAATTGGTCAACAGGATAACAACCATCAGAACCAAGCCAACGGAGAAGCGGATATCATAATCAATTCCAGTGGTTTCTTTTAATCCTTCTAGCATAATCGTCGTTAAAGTCGAAGTCGTATCGAGTAAATCAAATGATAATCCCGATCTTCTTCCACCCGCAACTAAAGATACTGCGGTTGCTTCACCTAAAGAGCGTCCGATTCCTAGAATAGCTGCGGTAAAAATACCTGATTTCGCTGAAGATAAAACCACTTTAAAATTTGTTTGGGTTTTACTTGCCCCTAAAGCTAACGAACCTTGTTCAATGGCTGGATCTACAGAACGGATAGCTACCTCAGATATCGTGGTTATTGTGGGAATCGTCATGAGGGCCAAAACGATTACCACTGATAAAATCGAATTTCCTCCTTTTGATTGATAACCTATTGATGAACTGAAATCATAGACTAATTTTAAGATGACTCCGGCCCCGAATAACCCAAAAACAATTGAAGGAATTGACGCAAGCGTTTCAATAACGATACGAAGTATTTTTGCGATTGGTTTCGGCGCAATTTTGGCGATAAACAATGCAGTTAAAACGCCAACAGGAAAAGATATGGCTAAAGATAATAAAGTAATGAACAATGTTGAAAGAATGATAAAACCGATACTATATAAATTTGATGCAAAGGTTTCGCCGATTAACCATACGTCGCCAGTTAAAAAATGAAACAGACTGACTCTTCCAACGCCTAAATTATCAGTTGTAAAAGGAACAACGCCTCTTATAAAAATAATACCGGCAATTACAAAAATAAAAGAGGCTGATAAAATTGTCGCTGACATAAAAACAATTTTAGAAATTTTATCGGTAATTCTTCCTCTAGAAGTATTTTTAAATTTAATTTTGAGTAAATTATCAAGCATTAACGAATCCTCCATTCAATGGAAAAAGAACCTTAAAGGTCCTTTTTACTAAACTGATTGGTATTATCCTAAGATTTCTGACCAAGTTTTATATGTTCCGTTATACATTTTCTTTAAATCTTCAGCAGTAACATTGACTAAAGGATTATTTAAATTAACAATTGCGACGATTGCATCCCAGGCGAGTTGCCCTCTTCTGACAGCGGGTACATCCAGTTCTGAACCTCTGAAGTTTCTTGAAGCAAAGCCAACATCTTTTCCCACTGAAGTGTCTTTGATAGCTGGATCATTCGTTCTTTTATAAGCATCGCTAGAACCGGTGTGATCATGTTCAGCAACAAAATTTCCACATTTAGGCATAAATGCTGCCGTTAAAGCCTGCGCTACTTTTTGAATTGAATCAGATCCTCCAAAGCGTACTGTTACAGATGAATTATCTTGTATACAGACATTATGATTCGATTTAATTGAATCCCATGTCGTCGTACTAGGTAAAGCAATTGCGCCTTGATTGTTAATAATATCTCCGCCATCTGTTGTTCCTAAAAAAGCGACAAATGCCTTTACGATATCTTCAACAGTCTGAGATGGATAATCACCTTCAGCTCTAGTCATCCACATAAACGGTCTTTTTAAAGCATAAGTATCGTTAATAACGTTTGCTTCTGTAGGAGCAATACCATTAAACTGCAATCCTTTAATAGACGAATTGACGCTTGATAACGATACATAACCAATGCCATATTCATCGATAGCGATTGTCGTCAAAATACCGGTGTTATCTTTAATTAAAAATCCATCTACTAACACAGAATCGCTTGTAGCCGCTTCAGCAAAACCGATTCCTTCCATAAATCCTGTCCGGGTTCCTGAAGTAGTATCTCTCGTGTAAACATTAATTGATTTTGTTTCATCAAATGATGAAGTTGAAACTGTAGTCGTCTTATCGGCACATGCGACCAAAGACACCCCTATAAACAACATAATAATCATCGATAATATTTTTTTCATTTTATTCTCCTTTAATAGAATTATTTTACGATTTTATTGTACCGAAAAAGACATTATCGAAATATCGGAATTGTGTAAAGTAATGTAAACTTTGCGTAAAAAAAATCGCTTTCTCAAGCGATCTTATTTATCATATTTAGCGAATGGGTCGTCATTATCATTGACAACTTTTTCCTGCTTAATAACAACACTTTTAGGTTCAATAACAATAGCCATGATGATATAAGCTAGTAATCCTGTTCCTGCGAATAAAACCAAAATAACCCAAATAACTCTGATTAAAGCGACATCGGCTTGTAAATAATCAGCTAATCCGGCGCATACGCCAAAGATTTTCTGATTATCAGTATCCCGATACAATTTTCTTGGACTGTTCGTTGACATTTTTTACACCTCCAGACTGTTGTTTATATTTCTTTAGTGTTTCGGACTTTATTCATTGATAGTTTAGACTGAGCGTTTGATGATAATAAAACGAACGCTAAACCAATAGAAACAAAAGGAATACTTAATACTAATATAAAAGAATATGTCGCAATTTTTGCTTTAACAATAATCGGAATGTCTTCCGTAAGTCCGTTCGATAAACTAACGGTAATAATCGTGCTTCCAAAATCGATGCCAGTGAGGTAACCATCTTCAGAGACTTTTGCGACAGATTCATTATGAGAATAATAACTGACGATTGAAGAGTCTCCAACCACAACATAATCTTTTAAATTGATTTTACCCCGTTGTGCATTAACGATGACTGGAGATAATTTGGTTCTTAATAAATATATTGCTTCATCTAATTGCGTTCTAATAATATCGATCTCTTCCTGTGAAGTATTTAAATCAGTTATTGCGTTATCAGCCCGCAATAAAACTGACTGTAAATATCCATACGAAGTTGAAGTATAATCGGTTGATACAATTGAATCGACTGAATTAATTAATGTATTTAACGCCGAAGTTTCAGCTATATAGACCAAAGTCGATTCAAGACTTCCTATGTCGGCTAACGTTTCGTCAACCAAACTTTGATCTGTATTGGGGCTGTTAATAATTTGATTCACTTCTTCTAAACGTGCTAGAAATGCCGTAATGGAATTTGGAGTAAAGGGAGATAAATCAATTTCTGAAAGAGTAAAATACTGTGTTTGTAATGAAGCGACATTCCCTCTTTCAACCAACAGGTTGATTGCATTTTGTACAGTCAAAACCAATTGATCAATGGTTGCCTGCGTTACATTTAAATCTAGTATGACCGAGTTAATGTAAGCATAGGTTCCGTAATCATTGACAGCAAGTTTAAACAAATTATGGGAATCTTCGGTATATTTTAATTTTTCTTCATAATATGCGATAAGCGCTTCGGTGTTTAATTCAGATAGCAACGAAGTATCTGCTTTTTCAACTAAAACAGCATACAAATTATTTAAGTCTGTCATTGCCTGATCTAAATCTGCCTGTAATGCATTTGGGTTATTGATAATCGCTTCGATGATATCAAGACCGTTATTATAAGCAGTAATTGAATTGGGCGTATATGACGATAAGTCATATTCAAGAGCTGTATCATAAGCATTTATTAAATTGGTTTTGTCAGGTCTTAAAACCAATAAAGATAGCGCGTTATTAATTGCGTCGACCGCAGCCACCGCTTCATCAACGCTTGCATCGGCATTATTATAGATTTCATTAACCGTCATCCCGGTATTAGGTAGTATCGTAATATCAAATAAATTATATGAATTGATAAATAAATTAAATGAATTGGGTGTATATAATATTCCGTCAGATAATGATTTAGTTGTAGCATCTGCCATTTTTTGATTAAGTTCTGTTTTATCGGCGAGCAGTACGAGTAAATCAAAAGCGGATTCAATGTCGGTCGTTAAAGAAGAAATGACTGCATCGCCCGATCGGGGATTGTTTAAAATGATTTCAATTCGGTCTAATTCATCATGGAATATCGTCCGAGATCGGCTGGTGTAGAGTGATAAGTTGCTATTTCTGGCTAACTGAAATTCATAATTGACGGAGGCGTGAACGAGTTTACTGACAAGATGTATTTGTAAAAGAATCAGTTCATCAGTTAAATCGTCAACAACGTTTTGTTCAGCCAAAGCGTCCGCAATAACGTCGTCAACGTAAGCAAGACCGCCTAACGCTGTCAAATCGGTATTAAAAGCGTTATAAGAAGTTTCTAAATATGTATTTGATTGAGAGATAACCGTTGCGATTTTATCCCGTTCGGTTATCAAATCAGTTTTTACCGCATCAGCGAATAATAAAGGCATCAAGAAAAACAAGCATAAAATGCCAAATAAACTGACGATTAACTTAGAATAAAACCGATTAAGCATAGGTTACTCCTTATTTTAATTTTTGATAAGCCGTTTCAATTCGCGATAAAACTTCATTGATAACACTTTTTGGAGAAGCAATATTTAAGCGGTAATATCCCTGCCCTGCCGGTCCAAATAAAATTCCGTCTTCTCCTAAAATTTTAGCTGTGCTTTCAAAGAAATCAACAACCGGCTGTCCTAATTTGCGGCAATCCAGCCACATAAGATATGTTCCTTGAAGCTGAGTTACTTTGATTTTAGGAAGTTTGGTTTCAATAAAATTTTTAATTAACCGATAATTACTATCAACGTAATCGATAACTTCTCCGAGCCATTCATCTCCTGATTCGTAAGCGGCTAAAACCGCTGTGGAAGCAAAAATATTCATTGAATTGAGATGAAGTGATTCCTGATAATCTTTAATCAGAGTGTACATTGAATCATTTCCCGGAATAATGAAAGCGACCCCGTTGTTTGCTAGATTAAAGGTCTTTGTGGCAGAAATCATCGTAACGGTATAATCTCTAGATTTTTGAGTAATATCCATAAAAGGGATATGTTTATATCCCGGCATAATTAAATCGGAATGTATTTCATCGCTGATAACTAAAACATGATGTTTTTCACATAATTCAGCGATTTTCTTTTGTTCTTCGATTGTCCAAACTCTTCCGGTAGGATTATGAGGTGAACAGTGTAAATATACTTTTGATTTTGCTAAACAGCGGTCCAAATCTTCATAATCTATCACAAAACCGTTTTCTGTATTTAATAATTTAGAATAGATGATATTGCGTTTAACGCTGGTAACGGCAGGAGGAAAGTTCATATATGTTGGGGCAAACGTCGTTACTGTATCGCCTTCTTTTGTTAAAGCAAGCAATGTTAATGTGATAGCAGAAACGACACTACAGTAAGTAATCATGTTTTTAGGATTATAAAGTACGCCCTGATATTTAAAATACCATTTTGAAACTGCTGTAAACAAACGATCAGGAACATAAGAATAACCAAAGATTGGATGTTCTGCCCGTTTCTTAATTGCTTCCTGAATTGCAGGAGCAACGGCAAAGTCCATATCAGCAACCCACATGCAAATCATTTCATTACAATTACGATAATCGTTTTTAACGCTACAAGTATTCTCTCTGCAAATAACCTGATCTAAATTGAATTTTCCCATGTCATTCTCCGTCATTAAAAACCTGTTTGTATATTAAGTGGATGTTTCTTTGATAAAATTCTAAATCAAATAAAGAATTGAGTTCATCGGTTTTAATTTTATTCATGATTAGTTGATCTTCTAATAAAAGGGTTTTGAAATCAACTTTTTCCTGGTAAGCTTTTATTGCATATTTTTGGACCAAATCATAGGCCGCCTCGCGAGAAAGTCCTCGATCAACAAGTGCCGTTAATACTCTCTGAGAAAAAATAACACCATTCGTCAGTTGAATGTTTTCAAGCATTTTTTCTTTAAAGACTATTAGATTACTTAATGTTGAAGTATAACGGTTGAGCATGTAATCAAGAAGAGTCGTCGCGTCAGGAAGGACGATTCTTTCTACGCTAGAATGAGAGATATCTCTTTCGTGCCATAACGATACATCTTCATATGCCGGAATCATATATCCGCGCAATACTCTTGCAAGTCCGGTAATATTTTCAGAAGTGATCGGATTTTGCTTATGAGGCATTGCAGAAGACCCTTTTTGGCCAAAATCAAATTTCTCTGAAACCTCTCTAACTTCCGTTCTTTGCAAGTGACGAATTTCAGTAGCGATTTTTTCTAAAGTCGCACCGATTAAAGCAATAACAGAAAGATAAAAAGCATGACGGTCCCTTTGTAAAGTTTGAGTTGAAACCCTGGCTTTATTTATTTCTAATTTTTTTGTGATATATCCTTCAATGAACGGATCCGTAAAAGCATAATTCCCGACTGCACCGCTGATTTTTCCGCACTCAACTTCCTGTGCAGCTAAATCAAAACGTTTTAGATTCCGTTTCATTTCATCGTACCAAAGCGCCCATTTTAATCCGAAAACCGTTATGTCGGCGTGTACCCCATGGGTTCTTCCGATACAAAAAGTATTTTGATAATCTAAGGCTTTTTGTTTTAAAACAGTCATGAAATTGATAATATCTTCTCTTAATATTTTGTTTACTTCTTTCAGAATGAATCCATTTGCGGTATCAACAACATCGGTTGACGTTAAACCATAATGAATAAATCTTTTTTCAGGACCTAAAGACTCTGAAACACATCGTGTAAATGCGATGACGTCATGTTTCGTTTCTTGTTCGATTTCGCGAATTCGGTTTAGCGAAAATGAAGCGTTCGATTTGATTTTATTTAATTCCTCTTCTGATAATATTCCTTGTAAATGAAGTGCTTCGGCGTTATATATTTCTATTTTCAGAAAAGTATCGAATTTGAATTGATCATTCCATAATTTTCCCATCTGCGGGCGAGTATATCGTTCAATCATGACTTTTTTTCAACCAAACTTTCATAACATAACAGGGTATTTTCTAATAAGCAGGCAATCGTCATCGGACCAACGCCGCCGGGAACAGGAGTGATATATCCTGATATTGGTTCAGCTGATTCAAAATCAACATCGCCGACGATTTCATCATTAACTTTTGAAATTCCAACGTCAATGACTGTCGCGCCCGGTTTTATAAAAGCACCGTTAATCATTTTTGGTTTTCCCATTGCGACGACTAAGATATCAGCGGTTTTTGCCATAGCCTGTAAATCTTTCGTTTTACTGTGACAGATTGTGACCGTTCCGTTTTCTCGAAGCAGTAGCGAAGCCATCGGTTTACCTACAATCTGACTTCTGCCAATAACGACACAATGTTGTCCTTCGATAGGTATTTGGTATTTTTTCAGGATTCGAATAATTCCCAGAGGAGTGCATGGAACTAAATGAGGTTGTCCGTTAGTTAACAAGGCTACATTCTTAGGCGTAAATCCGTCGACGTCCTTATCAGAGCGAATTCTTTCGATGATTCTTTCTGAATTCAGGTGTTTCGGTATCGGTAATTGCAGGAGAATTCCATGAACAGACTCATCTGCATTTAATTGATCAACAATTATTAAAAGATCGTTTTCAGTTATTTCCGCATCAACTTTTATGACCGTACTCTGAATACCGGCTTTTTTACAAGCATTCTCTTTTCCGCGGACATAGCTTTGACTAGCAGGATTATCCCCAATAAGAATAACGGCTAAATGTGGCGTTATTCCATTTTTATCAACAAGATTAATTACCTGTTTTCTAACATCTTCTCTAATTTCCAAAGCAAGTGATTTACCATCTAATATCTTGGCCATGATTATCTCTCCTCTTAATATAATGATTTTGAAGATTGGTCATTTAATACATTTTCGATAAAGATGTTTCTTTTATCAATTATAACATATTATCAAAACGATAAAAAGACTTAATAAAAGTAAAAGGTACGATAGAAAAATAAAACATTTCATAAAAAATCGAAAAATTCGAAAATCAGTTTAAGTATTCTTATATTATGGTAAAATAATATAAAATAAGATGGGGTGTTATGATGAATATCGGAATAGTAGGTTTGGGCTTAATGGGCGGAAGTATAGCCAAAGCGTTATATGGACAATATGATATCCACGCATTTGATCGCGATGCAGATGCCATCGATTATGCTTTAAAACATCAGATTATCGATTATGGTTATTCCGATAGTAA
Organism: uncultured Caryophanales bacterium; assembly: GCA_937928185.1. Taxonomy (GTDB): domain Bacteria; phylum Bacillota_I; class Bacilli_A; order Izemoplasmatales; family Hujiaoplasmataceae; genus UBA5603. Next base: position 6,849 of record CALEZX010000064.1, on the reverse strand, counting down.
AGCATTTTTTGAAGCCGTAGATATCGTATATTTGTGTTTATACCCCCGTACTTTAGTTGAATTTATGAAGAATAACGCCGTTTATATTAAGAAAGATACTGTCTTAATAGAAATATCTGGCGTTAAGACCGAATTAGTAAAATTATTAGCGCCATATATCGATAACCGCTTTGATTTTATTTTTTCACACCCGATTGCCGGTCGAGAAAAGGTTGGCGTTGCTTCTTCAAAGATGTCTATTTTTATAAATGCTAATTATGTTATCTGCCCGACCGAACAAAATAAAAATAAAAATCTTGAATTAACAGAAAAGTTGGCAAAGACCATGGGCTTTTCGAATATTTCATACTTGAGTCCGGAAAAACACGACGAAATTATCGCTTATACATCTCAGTTAACGCATGTATTATCATTGGCTTTGGTTCAAAGCGATACCCAATCGTATGATACCTCGAAATTCATTGGCGATTCTTATCGTGATTTAACTAGAATTGCAATGATTAACGCGCCTTTGTGGGCTGAATTATTTTTAGAAAATAGAGATAATCTTTTAAAGCGAATTGATAACTTTAAAAAAATACTCAACGACTATGAATCATGTCTGATTAACAATGATTCTGCTCTGTTAATCGAGTTAATGCATTCTGCGAAAGAAATACGATTAAGCTTAGAAAAAGAGGAACAATAATGAATGTATTAATTACCCCTACAAGACTAAGTGGATCAATCACTATTCCACCCTCTAAAAGTCAATCGCACCGCGCAATCATCGCTGCTTCTTTATCAAAAGGTAAAAGTGTTATAAATAACGTTTTATTAAGCGAAGATGTTATTGCTACAATATCAGCCATGCAAAAACTAGGCGTAAAAATTGTTCAGAATAATCATCAGCTAATTATTCAGGGAATCTCGAGAATCAATGTCGCTGATGACAATTTTGTTGATTGCAATGAATCCGGATCTACCCTTCGTTTTTTAATTCCGATTCTATCATTAAGCAGACAAAAAATAGTCATAACAGGAAAGCCCGGTTTATTAAAACGACCAATGACAATTTATGAACAAATGTTTAAAGACCGAGGTTTATTTTATCAGCAAACCGACAAATCGATAATTATCAGCGGATCGTTACCATCTGATAATTATCAGATTCCCGGTAATGTCTCGAGCCAATTCATCTCTGGATTATTATTTGCACTTCCGCTTCAAAAAGAAGATTCGAAAATTGAAATTTTAGGTGATTTAGAATCTAAAGAGTACGTTGATATGACCGTGAGCGTTTTAAAACATTTTGGAATAACAATTCATGAAAATGGAAATGAATATATTATTCCAGGAAACCAACAATATAAACCGGCTCATCTGACGATTGAAGGAGATTACTCGCAAATGGCTTTTTTTGCAACGGCAGGATTATTAGGTGGCGACATTCACTGCCTAGGTATGTCAAAACATTCACAACAACCAGATCAAAAATATCTTAATTTTGTTGAAAAGATGAATGGCCGTTTTACCTGGAATAATTCAGATATCGTTTTTCATCATTCAGATACTTTCGGAACTTCAATCGATGTCAGTCAGTCTCCTGATATCGCTCCTATTTTAGCTGTTTTAGGAGCTCTATCTTCAGGAACTACAATTATTGAAAATGCCGCTCGATTAAAATACAAAGAATCTAACCGTCTCAGTTCAACGTATGAAACCTTAAAAAAAATGAACATTGAAGTACAAATGACAGATTCTTCTTTAATCATTGAAGGGAAAAACACAATTGATGGAGGCGTGTTCGATTCATATAATGACCACCGTATTGTGATGGCAATCGCCATAGCAGCAATCAAATCTAATCAGCCTGTTACCATAAAAAATGCAGAAGCCGTCAACAAATCCTATCCTACTTTTTTCCATGATTATCAAAATCTGGGAGGGAATGTCACATTTATAGAGGAATAATATGCGTCAAATGACTGTAAAATCCCATAAGGGAAATTATGATGTATTAATTGAATCTGGCTTATTGAAAAAACTTCATCAGTATTTGGATGATAGTTTATACTATGTGATTATTGCGGATAGTCAGATACCGCAAACTTATATTAACGATGTCAAAAATGCGTGTCCTAATCATTTGTTAATCATTTTTCCTTCTGGAGAACAAAGTAAATCGATCAGTGAATTTTCGCGTATTATCGATATTATGGTTGCTCATAATATTAAAAAAGACGCCGTCATCATCGCTGTCGGTGGGGGAGTTACCGGTGATCTTTCAGGATTTGTAGCCTCGGTATATTCGCGGGGATTAGACTTTATTCAAATACCCACAACCCTGCTGGCTCAAATCGATTCTTCTGTCGGTGGAAAAGTAGCTATTAACACCGAAGAAGCAAAAAATATCATAGGATCTATTTATCCTCCAAAAAAAGTATTGATTGATTCTCTCACACTGAAGACGTTAGATAAGCGTCAAATTAGCGCTGGCATGGCAGAAATGATAAAATATGGGATGATAGCTGATAAAACGTTCTTTGAGAAAATCAAAAACGAAAATCCTGAAGAAGATTGGGATTATTACATTTATAAGTCTTTAGAGATTAAAAAAAGATATGTAGAATCCGATGAATTCGATAACGGACTGCGACAATCGCTTAATTTCGGTCATACTATTGGTCATGCTTTAGAAACATATTATCAGTATCAAAAATATTTACATGGAGAAGCTGTCGCAATCGGAATGGTTCAGATACTATCCAATCCTGAAATAAAAAAAGAGTTAATAGAATGCTTAAAAAAATATCATCTGCCAACAAGTGATCCTGTCAGTTTTGATGAATTAAAACCCTATATCAACCGGGATAAAAAAGGAAGAAAAGAATTATTAAAAATTGTCGATGTAACTGAGATTGGTTCTTCCGTTCTTGTTAAATCACAGTTTAAATTATAAGCGATGGAAGTGATGTTATGAATACGTTTGGAAATAATTTAAAGGTCACGGTTTTTGGTGAATCTCATGGTGAATACATCGGTATTGTTATCGATGGTCTAGAGCCCGGTCTAAAAATCGACCGTGAAATAATCGATTGTGAATTAACCAAAAGACGCCCAAAGAGCATCTATTCAACCTCACGTCAGGAAACCGATCAATATCAAATAATCAGCGGTTTATATGAGAATAAAACAACTGGCGCACCCTTAACATTTCTTATTCCTAACAGTAATAAGATTTCATCTGATTATCAGAATTTATATGATATTCCCAGACCCAGTCATGCGGACTATCCCGCTTATATCAAGTATAATGGTTTTAACGATCCCCGGGGCGGAGGAATGTTCTCCGGACGGGTTACTGTCGCAATGATGATTGTTGGTGCAATTTCAAAACAAATTCTCAATCAAAAAGGAATTGAAATCGGTTCTCATATTCTCAAAGTGCATCATGTCAATGATCTGCATTACCCAAAAACCGAAAAAAATATAACTCTAGTCAAGAATTTACAGACATTGGATTTCCCATTAATTGATAGTTCGGTAGAAGATAGCATGCGTCAGATTATTCTTGACGCTAAAAATAACGAAGATTCAGTCGGCGGAATCGTTGAAACCGTCATTCTTAATCTTCCGCCAGGAATTGGAAACCCTTTGTTTAATTCCTTTGAAAGTTACTTTTCTTCACTACTCTTTAGCGTCCCTGCAGTAAAAGGAATTGAATTCGGAGACGGTTTCGACTTAACCGGTCGTTTTGGTTCAGAAGTCAATGATCAATATCAGCTTGCTGATTCAAAAATAACAACGTCGACCAATCATAACGGCGGAGTTTTGGGAGGAATGACGACCGGTATGCCGGTTATCATCCGTACCGCAATTAAACCAACACCTTCAATTGGAAAGCCTCAGTCATCGGTTAATTTAAAATCGAACGAACAGGTGACTTTAGAAATCAAGGGTCGTCATGATCCGGCTATTGTCAACCGCGTTGTTCATGTCATTAACGCTGTTGCGTATTATGGTGTTTTAGATTTGTTATTGGGAATAAAAGATATAGATTGGAGCAAATAAACAATGTTTGGTCTGGTAGGAAAATCGTTACCTCATACGCTTTCGCCGTTTATCTATAACAGACTTGGTGATCCGAATTACCAGGTTTGGGAAACTCAGGACATCGAAGCCTTTATTAAAGCTAAAGATTATTCGGGATTAAATGTGACTATTCCATATAAGGAAGCCGTTGTCCCTTATTTAGATGAACTAGACGGAATTGCCAAAACAATTAAATCGGTCAATACCATCATAAGACGCGATGGAAAACTTATCGGCTATAATACCGATTATTTTGGTTTGTTCAAGACGATTCAATACCATAAAATTACCATCAAAAATAAAAGAGTTTTAATTGTCGGTAATGGCGGAGCGTCTAAAACTGTTGAACTGCTTTTAAGCAATCTGAACGCTGAAAGAGTAACGGTTATTTGCAGGAACCCGAAAAACGATGATGAATTACCTTTTTCTGAACTGAATCGTTATTATGATGCTCAGGTAATCATTAATACTACCCCTGTGGGAATGTATCCTCATGAAGACGACGAATATCTATTTTCACTAAAACCATTTCATCAGCTTGAATCGGTTCTTGATTTGATATATAATCCTTTAAAAACGAAATTATTAATTGAAGCGGAATCATTAGGAGTAAATGCTTTTAACGGTTTATATATGCTCGTTATGCAGGCGAAAGCAAGCCGTGAATTATTTCTAAATGACTCAAATATTGATCACAAAATTGCGAAAGACATCTATGATCTTTTAAATAAAGGGCGACATAATCTCGTATTAATCGGAATGCCTTTATCGGGAAAATCAGCCTATGCCAAAGAATTATCCTATCATTTCCAGAAATCAATGATTGATACCGATCATTTAATTGAAAAACAGGAAAATATGTCAATTAGCGAAATCTTCAGCCAAAACGGCGAGTCATATTTTCGCCGTTTAGAAAATAAACTCGTCACTGATTATTATCAAAAAAACAATTTAATCATTTCAACAGGCGGTGGTATGGTCATGGATTCTGATATCATGCGGAAATTAAAGCATAACGGTATCATTATTTACCTTGACCGGGATTATCGTATCATCATGGAAAAAGATATCAAAAACCGTCCATTGATTCAAAATAAAGCTGATGTCGAAAGAATTGCACTAGAACGCATTCCGTATTATCAAAAATACGCAGACATCATCGTCAATGTAGACCGTCCAAAAAATGAAGTTTTTGCAGAAATCGAGGAAAAAATCTATGACTATCTTCGTCGTTAATGGTCCAAATCTAAATCTTCTTGGTGAACGTGAACCTTCTATATATGGTCGGGATAATTACCAAACTTTAGTTAAAAAAATAAAAGGATATGCTAAAACAAAAAACATTAAAGTTTTGATTAAGCAAAGCAATTATGAAGGGAAAATAATTGATCTAATACAAAAACGCCGCCATAATGTTGATGGAATCATCATTAATCCTGGCGCATATACTCATTATTCTTATGCAATCTATGATTGTTTAAAAGGATTAAATGTTCCTGCTGTTGAAGTTCATCTTTCTGATATTGAATCAAGAGAGGATTTCCGTAAAATATCAGTCATTAAACCTGCATGTGTAGCACAAATAAAAGGGAAAGGTATCGAAGGCTATTTTGAAGCTATCGATTTACTGCTAGAGAGGAAAACAAAACAATGATTATTAAATTTAAAGAAGGTACACAAAGAAATGATATTGAAACCCTCAGAAGCGCTCTGATTAATCTGGGATTCAATATCCATGAAAGCGTCGGAGAATCCGTCACTATTTTTGGCGTCGTAGGTGATACAACAAAGTTCGACGCTAATAGTTTATATGCATATAAATTTGTCGATACGGTTTTAAGGGTTCAGGAACCATTTAAAAAAGTAAATCGAAAATTTAAACCCGACGATACCATCGTCAATTGCAGCGGAGTGTTAATTGGCGGAAAAAATATTGTGATAATGGGCGGACCCTGTGCCGTTGAAAGTGAAGAACAAATTGATACCATCACACCGCTTGTAAAAGCTGCCGGAGCTAAGGTTTTAAGAGCTGGCGCTTACAAGCCGAGAACAAGTCCTTATTCGTTCCAGGGATTAGGTCCGGAAGGATTAAACATCTTAAAAAGAGCGAGTGAAAAATATCAAATTCCTGTAGTCAGCGAATTAATGTCGATTGAAGATCTGCCGGCATTTATCGAAAATGTTGATATTATTCAAATTGGCGCCAGAAACATGCAGAATTTCTCTTTATTAAAAGAATTAGGAAAAACAAATAAACCGATTCTGTTAAAACGTGGTTTGGCGAATACGATTGAAGAATGGTTAATGTCAGCTGAATATATCATGGCTGGCGGAAACCCAAATATCATTCTTTGTGAACGCGGAATCAGAACGTTTGAAACTTCAACGAGAAATACTTTGGATATCAGTTCGATTCCTGTAATTAAAAAATTATCCCATCTTCCTATCGTTATCGATCCATCTCACGCCAGCGGCAGATGGGAATACATTGAATCTTTATCAAAAGCAGCGATTGCGGCCGGAGCAGACGGATTAATTATCGAAGTCCATCCTGAACCAGAAAAAGCATTATCCGATGGGCAACAATCCCTTAAACCGGAACGGTTTGAAGAACTTGTCAAAAATTGCCGTAAAATAGCTTTAGCTATCGACAGAACATTAGAATAATAAATCAAAACTGCTATTTTTGATACATATATTGAACTAATCGTTTATCTATAGTATAACCCGACTTTTGCACCCGACAGAGTAAAAAACCGACAGAATGGCTGATTT
>CALEZX010000063.1 GCA_937928185.1 uncultured Caryophanales bacterium | reverse complement strand
ATTATATAGTATGTTTATTAAAATTTCACTATGATTTTACGAAATAATACATAAATTAAGCGATTATCATGCATTTTTTATACCTAATAATACCCTTCTTGAAGCCGTCATTCGAAAATAACAGCTTCTGGAAGAATATTTTTCTGATATTAAAATAATAAAATATAATTAAGCAATCGAGAATTTAAAATCTGCATTGAAAATAGCGGTATTGATTAGGTTTGTAGCTTGGGCATCCCAACCTTCAATCCAAATAGTCAAAGTAATGAGCTGTGGAACGTTTTGAACTAGAGTAATTATATTTGAAGAACTAGTACCATAACCTTGTGCAGCTAATGCATTTGCAGTTAATGCAGAACTTGAACCATTTAAGCCTAGTGTTAAGTCATCAATCTCATTAAATCCATTTAAAGTAGTGCCTGTATAAATATCACCATTCCACCAGGTAGAAGTATTAGCGTTAGTAAATATATAAGAATAATCATAACTAGCTGCTGAAGCAGTAGCAGGAAGATTTTTCATATAAATATAACCATTAGAAGCAAGAGTCGAGTAAACTGATACTCGGGCAGAAGCATGCAGCGCATCATTAACTTCTGTAGAGGCGCTATTGCCATTTAAATTCAATGTAGATAATCTTAAACTTTTGTTTGCGGAAGATTGCGACATAACCCAAAATTTGAATTGAATAGCCCCAGGAGTAGAAGAGTTAAATGAAGGATCATTTACAAGTGTTCTCGTTGGATTTGTTGAACCAGCAATTGGGTTTAAAGAATTAAGTAAGGCTGGGTTGGCAGATACAGTAGCATAGTTAGGTTGAACAGCAGTAAGCAATTGAACTCTCCAATCGGTTATTGAATCATCGGGGTCAGTAAAATACCCGCCAGCTAAAAGATTAGCATCACTTAAATTTACATATTGTGAATAGTTAGCTGGGTTTGTTTGAGCAGCAGCAGCTGCATCTCCATCCACTGCAGTTGCACTAGCAAGTTTAATTAAGAGAGAATCCGCAGAAATTACGTTCAATTGAATATTTGATGTAGCAACAGTATTAGATACTGTGAACCATGCAAAGGTTGAGCCAATGGTAGCTACCAATGCGAAAATTAGTACGACGGCTGAAAGTATTACTTTTGATTTTAAAGATTTCATTTTATTTCTCCTTTTTTATTTTTTTGTTTTTTATCATCTATTTTTTTGATTCTTAAAGCACTTAATTATAACTCACGATCTTGGTAAATCTTAGTAACAGTAAAGTTCATTTCGAATTTAACGCCACCACTATGAATTGAGATATTGTGATCGGCATCTTCACCTTCATACCAAAGTATGACAGTAATTTTAGTAATATCTCCAGGCAAGTATTTAACAAATTTAGATTCCATAACAGTTGTAATGCCGTAAAACGGAGTGGTAAGGGGTTCTGGTTCTCCAGGGTTCTTACTTTGTTCACCCTGAAGTTTTGCATATGTTATCCCAGTGTTATTGATGACAGTTCTTACTCTAACAGCTTCCTCTGCACCTTTACTGGCTGAAACTAACGTAATAGAATAAGCCAAGTCCACCGGTTTTGTTCCTACATGTTCTAAATAAAATGTATAAGATAGATAATTTGTTCCATTATTTGGTCCATCAACTGATGTCAACCATTCATCTGCCGGCATGCACACTGAATCTCCGATCGGGAAAGGAGTTAATAAATTTCCGTCATTATCTTTGATTCCGCAGTAAGCGGTCATTCCATCTGCTTCAGATACCTGATCTGCAATAATCTTGGTTTTGTACTCCTTATTTTCAGCATCATCATAAAGCGTCATTCCAGACTCTAATGCCAGTCTGTCTAATGTAAATGTAAAGTTACCAACTTTTTGTCCATAATACGAAATTGAGAAAATCATGAAAGTAAGGATAGCACTAGCAATAATTCCTAAGCGACTCACCTTTGCTATCTTCGCTGCTTTCGACGCTGCTAAGACGCGTTGGGCTAATCTTCCTTTTTGACTCATACCGTTATGCTACCTCCCTTCCCAAAAGAGAATCGAGCATGAATAGATGCTTTTTTGGGTAATAAAAAAAGCCACTATCCACGAAAGATTAGAATCGCCTTAATAGATCTTAGGTGTAAATTGTCCTAAGAAATAAAAAAGCGCCCTCATCTTTTACAAAGATAACGGCAACTGGCTACCATCTTATCAGAAGGCCCTATAGCTTTGCGTCGCTAGATTTCTCTAGTTTTGCTATTTACGCCTTCATTATAGTGAAGTAAGCATCAGTTGTCAAGTACTTTGTGAATTTTTTGTGATTTTTTTAATATACAAAGTATATTGGCCGAAAATTCACAAAATATTTAGAAAAGGACACCCAAAAAACCAGTTTTTTTTCTTGGGTATCCCGTCCGTTTATTTTATTATATCACAAATTTTAAAATCTCAATACCTAATTCTTTCGGTTTATCGACTAGAGGCGAATGACCGCAGTTTTCAAATTTAACGTAAGTCGAATGATTCTTTAATGCTTCGATATTCTCTAAAACCATATACTCCGGAACAGTCAGATCTTTATTTCCCCAGAAATGAAGAACGGGACAATGAATCTTAGCGATTGAATTGTCTCCTGCACGGTAGAAATTTGGAGTGCTTCCCATATTTAATGTTGCTAATGCATAATCTGCTTCCGGCAGACATCTTTGTTTCATCGTTTCAGAAATGTATAATACGCTATCCTCTATTGTCGGTTTATTGACTGTATAAATCGTTAAATCGTATATATAAGTCATAAACCCGGTATTGTTTACTTGAAGGGCATCTATAACTGGTTTGACCTGTAATGGATCACCGGCCATTTCTTCTGCACTCGCATAAACTTGACCGATAAGGGGTTTAAAAGCCGCATCTTTCTTGAAAATCGGATAACCTTTATGAGTCGTCGAATTAATCAAGATCAGTTTTTCAACCAAATCGGGATAACTTGCTGCAAGTTCCATCGCTACACCACCGCCTAAAGACCATCCGGCGATGACTGCTTTGTTAATCGATAACGCTTTTAAGAATAAGGCGGTATCGTCGGCCAAATCTTTTAAAGAACTGAATTTTGTATGATAAGTAGAATCACCGAATCCTCTTAAATCAACGGCTAACACGCGAATATTCGCGGGCAATTCATTGAATAATGGCAAATAATATAACGAACTTGAAAGATTACCATGAATGAGTAAAATGGTTTTATCTCCTTTTCCCTGTTCTAAGTAAGCTAAAGTCTCTCCATTTTCGAGTTTCACATACGATTTATCCATTTTTATATTCTCCTTAAATTTGATACTCTGTGTCTTTAACGTTAACAAAGCCTAATATTAATGATGTAAATAAAAGCGGTTTTTCATACATAGAAGCATGACCAGCATTCGGAATTTTTATTAATTCGGAATTTTTAATATGTTCAGAAAGATATGACTGATTATCCATCGGTGTTAAATAATCTTCTTCAGCGCTGATAATCAGCGTTTTAGCGGTTATTAACGAAAGTTTATCGCGGACGTCATAACTTTCAGCACTTAACGTCAGACGTTCCATCGCATCTAAAAAATCAGGATTAGAGAAAATTGGAATCAATACCTGTTCTCTTTTTTTCATCCAATCGAGCCGGGATTCAAAATAATGAGGGGAATAAATAACCGGTATCGTCGTCTGATAATAGGCCAGTCCGTTTCTGGTTTTTCCTGCCGCTATCCATCCTCTGCCGATTTCTTTCAGCCATGGGGAGGTGTAAGCCGTCGTATTGAATAAAAGCAACCGGTCGACCATATCCGGATACTGAATGGCGAACTGAACGGCTACTTCACCGCCATAAGATATGCCCACTATCGATACTTTTGATATATTCAAATGTTTTAGTAATGCATTTATCAAATCGACCTGAATTTGCTGCGTATAGGTAGTGTCAGGTAATTTAGATGATAATCCCTGATCAAAGAAATCAAGACGGATTAATTGATTTTGTTCTGTTAATGAAGAAACGAACGGCGCCCATGATTTCGTCGACATCATGATGCCGTTTAAGATAATAATCGGTTTACCAGTACTTTCTACGAGATAGAAAACTTCTTTTCCTAAATAATTAAAAGAGCTCATGGAGATAACCTGCTTCAATAGCTTCTTTTGTCAATTGCTCTCTGAACTTCGGGTGCGCGATTGATATTAATAGTTTTGCGCGCTCGCGTATGTTCGTTCCTCTTAAAGAAACAATCCCATATTCAGTAACAACATAATCGACATCGTTTCGCGATAATGAAACCGCTGCGCCCGGTTTTAACGTAGTTACAATTTTTGATGTTTCTTCTCTTTCACCCGTTACCGGATTTTTAACCATTGCGGTTGAATATAACGCCATAAAAGATCGTCCGTTTTTAGCATTCTGCGCACCAATAGCCGTATCAGACTGTCCGCCTGTACCAGAAAACTGTTTTGTTCCTAACGATTCGCTTGCGCACTGACCGGTCAAATCAATTTCCAATGTAGAATTGATTGAGACCTGATTATCGTTTAACCCGATGATGGCAGGATCATTAACATAAGCACCGTTTAAAATCATCACGGAAGGATTGTCATCGATGAAATCATAGAGTTCTTTTGAACCAAAAGCAAAGCAGGCAACATGTTTGCCAGGATGTAAGGTTTTCTTACTGCCGTTGATGACTCCGGCTTTAATCAAATCTAACATTCCGGAAGTAAACATTTCGGTATGAATTCCTAAATCTTTTTTATTGATTAATGCTTTGGCAACTGCGTTTGGCATACCGCCAATACCTAACTGGATGGTATCGCCGTCATGAATCTGTTCGGCAATTAGATTACCGATAATGGTATCTTTTTCAGTTGGTTCAGCTGCAGGTAAGGTCGGGGCCGGATAATCGGCTTTAACCAGATAATCGACTTCGGTAATATGAACAGCCACATCTCCTAAAGTTCTAGGAAAGTTAGGATTAATTTCTAAAATTGTGATATCGGCCGCATTAATCATCTGTCTTTCATAGACATTCGATAATGATAAAGAAACATAACCGTGTTTGTCAGGCATTGATGCGGCCGTGACAAACATATTCGGTTTTTTATGATATAAACGTTTCGTTCCCGCAAAATGCAAATGATTCGGGATAAACGAGATATTGCCATTTTCATGTGCTTTTCTCAGGACATTTGTATAAAACCATCCATCTAAAAAGAAACTGTTACGCCATTTTGAATCGATAAAAAACTCTGCATTCGCAATTGGAAGGCAGTTAGTTACTGTCACATTCTTCACACGGTTTCCCGCTAAATGAAGATTAGACATGAAAAGTTGCGGCTCGTTAGCCGCCATTCCTACAACGATTTCATCGTTGGATTTCACTAAATCGATAGCTTCCTGAACAGAAATATATTTTGGTGTTTTATTTGTCATAGTCATTCTCCTTTTTATCAAGAAAATGCCGTTAAGGGAGACGAGACGCCTCCCTTAATCGAACATTTAATTATAACAGTTTATTTTCCTTCGATTTCATCGATTGATTCAATTGGTCTAGAACCAATAAATGCCTGACTTACGAAATCTGTTTCGACAACTTCTGTTGTAGCTGGATTGTCACCAACTGTGCGAGTGTAAACCAATAATGACATTGAAGCAATACCCCAACGTTTTCCGTACGAGAAATCAATTTGCGATCCCATTGGCACGTCGATTGGTCCTTGTTCCATAGCTTTAACATAGTTTTCCCAGTTCAGCACATCTTCATTTTCTAAAACTCTCATCAAACCTTCAACAAAAATTTCAGCAGCGATGTAACCTGCAGTTGCATAAGCGTTAGTGTAATAAGCTAATTTAGTAGCATCATCAAGGAATGAAGCTCCAGCGATGGTTGCGACAAATTCTCCGGCAGCAGCCTGTCCTTCAGGACTTAACACGTCAACCCAAGCATTGGTATAAATGTCAAATCCGTAAGCGATGTTGGCATCAACAGCAGTCTTATCGGCATTAACATATGAAGTAAATACCGGAACTGTCATAGAAGCATCGTTTAAAGCAGCAGCGGCAATCTTAAAGTTAGCCTGGTTTGTAGCGATGATGATAGAAGAAACGCCAGCAGTTTTAAGTTTTGAAACAGCAGTCGTAATGGAGGTTGAATCAAATACCTGATAATTGAAACTAGATTTTCTTCCTAAAATGTCGGCTTCTTCACGAACGCCGTCAGCGATACCGTTTCCGGCATCATCATTGGTATAAAGAACGCCGATTTTTGCTGTGGCTGAAAGTTTTTCGTTTTTGTTAGCGCCATATACCGCTTCATTAACTGCTCTAGCAGTCATAATGCGTCCATCGGTTAAATAAATCGGCTGAACAGCGAGAACAGGGCTTCCAACTTCCTGATACGAGTATAGGTTATTGATTCCGGTTGCGGCATATACCATTGGAATACCATTTTGTTTAATGTAATCTAAAGTATTTCCAACTGTCGGAGTACCAAAATGTCCTACTAAAGCGAACACTTTATCTTCTTCAACTAATTTTTCTGTCAAAGCAATACCGTTCGCTGCAGTAAATTGATCATCATAAGTGATAAAATTAATCGTTCTTCCGCCGATACCGCCTGCTTCGTTAACTCTTTCGAAAACAGCTTTAATGGCATCGTTGAATGGAACGCCAACAACCGCGAAGTATCCGCTTGTAGCAGCAGTGTTACCAACTGTAATCGTTGATGCTGTAACACCTTGAACATAACCAGCAGTTTTCGGGAATTCATAGAAAACCGGTTCTTGGTCGTTTAGGTTAACGAAAACGTTGAAAGAAATTGATTTTTCTTCGTAAGTCAACGTAACAGCCTGACTTCCGAGAACGGTTGAATCAAATCCGGAAACAACATAATCGTTGCTAGAAATGGTTTCAATAACGCCGTTAGCACGGATTGCTCTGACGACAAGTCCGGTTCCGTCAAACGCTTCTTCAGGACGATAACTGAGTTTACTTGGTAGCGTAGCAATCTGTAAAGCCAGTACTGAAGTATCAATGACTTCTGCTTCAAGAATAACGATTGATAATGTTGCAGTCTTGGTTTCAAAAGTGATTGTGACCGTTAATACTCCTGCTGATGCAGAATTAAACCCTGTGACAGTAAAATCTTCAGCAGTAAGTGTTTCATTGGTTGAATCGCTGTAATAAGCAATAACAACAATCGTTGATTTATCGAGCTCTTCATCAATATTATACGTTACTTTAGTGGTAGTAGCCGTAATAGAGATTAAAGTAGCTTCAGCTGTGGTAATCGTGGTTGTTTGTTCTGTACACGCTGCTAGTGCAAAAAGACTAAACAATACAGCTAATACTAATAATATTTTTTTCATTTCCTTCTCCTTATATTCATCGTCTTAACGATGATAATTTTCTTATAATATCCTCAATCAGGAAATTCCTCCTGAGTATATCCTTTAGTGTTTCTTTTCTCCAAGATAAGCGTTGATTAAATCTTCATTTGCGAGAAGCTGTTCTCCTGTACCTTCGGTTTTAACAAGTCCTAACTCTAAAACATACACATAATCCGCTATTTTCAATGTCTGATACGCATTCTGTTCGACGATTAAGATTGTTTTACCGCGTTTACGGATTTGATCGATGATTGCGAAGATATCGCGGACAATTAGCGGAGCGAGACCTAATGAAGGTTCATCAAGTAATAAAAGTTTAGGTCTCCCCATCAGGGCTCTGCCGATTGCGAGCATCTGTTGCTCGCCCCCTGAAAGGGTTGAAGCTTGTTGTTTTTTACGTTCTTTCAGGATTGGGAAGTAAGAGTAAACTTCTTCAATTGTTTCATTAATCAGTTTCCTGTCCTTAAGGGAATAGGCACCAACTAACAGGTTTTCTTCAACCGTCAGACCGTTTAGAATCAGACGACCTTCGGGAGACTGTATCGCGCCGAGTTTAGCAATCTGATAGGGTTGTTTGTTAGTAATATTTTCGCCATCGAATAAAATCTGACCGGATTTTGCTTTTACAACACCGGAGATGGCACGTATTGTTGTTGTTTTGCCAGCACCATTCGCCCCTAAAATAGCGACGATAGTTCCTTCCTTAATCGTCATGTTCACGCCTTTAAGTGCGCGGATAATGCCATAATCGACGATTAAGTCTTTAATTTCGAGAATCGCCATGTTATTCACCCCCTAAGTAAGACTCTTGAACAATTTTACTTTGCTGAATTTCCTTAGGAGTCCCGATTGCGAGTTTTTTACCAAATGAAATTGCGCAGATCCGGTCGCAGATATCCATGACTAAACCCATATCATGTTCTACTAGAAATATAGTGCACTGATACTTATCCCGGATAAGCCGGATGGTTTTTGCTAATTCTACTGATTCTAAATCATTGAGTCCGGCAGCTGGTTCATCGAGAATGATGAGTTTAGGGTCAGTCATCAGTGTTCTCGCCAATTCAATTCGTTTTAAGATTCCATATGGAAGACCATAGGCAGGAAAATCTTTATATGGAAGCAAGTTCAGCATCTTGAGGATCTCAGTTGCTTTATAGCGGTAGATTTCTTCTTCTCTTTTTAATTTAGGTAGATGAAGTAACTGGACAAAGAAGTTCGAACGGTACCGAGAATGCGCTCCGACGAGTAAATTATCAAGTACTGATAATTCCCAGATGAGTTCAACGTTCTGGAAGGTTCTGACGATGCCTTCTTTAATGACGTTATGAACCATAATGTTTTGCAAATCAATAATTTCATTAAAGTTATCGCGATAAAAGATTTGACCTTCGCTGGCTTTATAAAACTGGGTAATACAGTTGAATACAGTTGTTTTACCCGCACCGTTTGGACCGATAAGCCCAAATATTTCACCTTTTTTTACATCAAATGAAAGATGATCGACTGCTTTTAAACCGCCGAATTTCATCGATAAATCCTGAAGTCTTAACAGAATATCCCGATTAGACTGAAGTTCTTCTAAAGCGGTCAGCGTATTTTTTTTGATAGTTTCATTTTCAGTTAACGAAGGTTTGTTATTCAGTTCGTTTAAAAGCTTCAGATTATTTTCTTTTTCTAAATTTAGGTTTGACTGCAGTTCATTTTGAATTTTGGTCAACTGTTTATCGATTTTTAATATTTTATTTTGATTTGTTTTTAAATAACTGTTTAAACGTTCTTCAGTCTTATTTTTTAATGAAGTCTCCATTATTTGGAATTCACGATCAAACTCGACTTTTAAGCGGTCATATTCAGTTTTAGCCGTCGCTTTGACGGATTTATCTAGTTGTTCTACATTAACAATATTTAGATTGATTGATTCTTCCTGGAGTTTTCTCCAGTCTTGTAATTTAGTTAGTTTTTCTTCGTATTTTTTTTGATGAATAACTGCCTTATTATCTGAATCAGCAGATTTGCTAACTCTTTTCAGTTGACGAGTCAGGCTCTGCTTATATTCACGGCTTTTCCAGTAAACTTTATCATCGAGTTTCTTGATTTTTTCTTCTTTTTCGGTAATAAAATAGGTTTCGTCAAAGGTTTTCCGTAATTGATTCAGTTTTACACTCTGGGTAGTTTTTAATTTATCCAGTTTAAGCTGATTCTCTGATATCCATTTATTCTTTACAATGGCGGGTGATGTTTTTAAAATGGATAACTGATCATTGATTTTATTGAGTCTAGTCCGAATTAGATAATTATTTTTCATCGGATATCATCCTTGCCGTATCGCCAATTATGATACAGGCCTCTGACTTTCACGAAAGTTTTTTTGATGAATGTTTTGATATCTACCCCTAATTTCGATAATCCGCCTGGGTAGAACATAACAACAAGGATAATTAATAAACCGCTGAACAAATACGGAACATCCTGATATTTCTGGAAGAAATCCATTTGTTTGAATACGGCTAAGTCAATTCCAAACATTAAGAATGTACCGGCTAATACTCCCCAAATCGATTTTGCGCCACCAACAATAACGGCCGCAAGAATCGATAAAGAAAGTGAAATACTCCAAGTTTCGGGATTGGATGTTAACCAGTATCCGAAATACAATAATCCTCCTACTGCTGCATATATTGTAGCTATCACGAAAGCTAAGAGACGATATTTTAAGATACTGATTCCCATTGCCTGAGCTGCAGAAGTCGAATTTTTCATAGCCAGCATCGCTCTGCCGGTCGGACTAGAAATAATGTTGATTGTCAAAATCATTGCCAGTACCATCACAAAGACTAAAACAAAGTAGAATTCGCGATGCGTTATGATGGTATTGAACATTGTAAGACTTGATAATTTTAAGCCGTTCACTCCATTAGTAAACTTGACTGCATTTTTAAAAATTTCGTTGAGAATTTCCGATAAACCTAAAGTAATGATTGCAAGATACATACCTTCAATTCTCAGCGAGATAAAACCGACGATGGTTCCTATGACGATTGCGATGACTAGCGTCAGCAACAATGCGACAATTAAAGGAAGTTCCAGCGTTTTCAGGACATAACCGGTTATGTAAGCGCCTAGGCCGATAAACCCAGAAGTACCTAAAGAAGCCAGTCCGGCATATCCCAGCAACAACGAGAAACCAAGGGAAATAATGAAGTATATAATTGTTAATCCAAATGCTCTGGCGTAGGTTACGCCGATGATTCCTTGGTATTCAAGAAGCTGAACGGTCATCAGTAACAATCCAGCCAGGATGAATCCAAAGTAAGGATGAGTGACTATTTTATTTAAGAAGGTGTGTTTTTTATTGAAATTTGTATTCATCATTTACACCTTCTTCTGAACTTTCTTACCGAATAAACCAATCGGTTTTATCAGAATAATGATTAATATCAAACCATATACGATGACATTTTTCCAAAGCGCAGAAACATAAGCCACCATACCGGTAATCGTCGGAATGATGTATGATCCGACGACCGGTCCAAAGAAGGTTCCGAATCCCCCTAAGATTGAAGCCAAAAATCCATTTATCTGAATGTTTGTCATCATTGCACTCGAGAGATTACCATATATCGGAGCGTATAAAGACGCTGACAATGCTCCTAAAGCTCCGGCAATCGACCAGCTCATTGCGGTGATAAAATGGGTATTAACACCCATCATTGAAGCAACGAGTTCATTCGACGCTGTCGCTCGGACGCCTAATCCCCATTTTGTAAAACGTAACATGATGAAGATGACCGATATAACCACGGTTGCGATAATAATCGATATCAGGTTATGTTTCGTAATCCAGAAATCAAGCCCAAACAAGGTGAAATCAATGTTTCCATAGACAATTTTAGGAACCGTTCTGGATAAGGTACCGAAGATTAACGGAACTAATCCTGTAATAATCAGAACGATACCCATGGTAATCATCTGTTTTCCGCCGGCATTGATATATTTCGATTTGCGTAATATCATCGTATCAATAAATAATCCAAAGAGAAAAGCTGCAATAATACCGACTATAATTCCTAAAATCAGTTGCATAACCGGAGAAATCCCCGGAATAATTGAAGCAAACAGTGCCGAAGCGCTTGAAACGACATAAACAGCCAGAGCAGCGATTGAACCCTGAGCGAAGTTAGTCGTATAGGATGTTTTAAAAATGAGGACGATACCTAAAGTAGCCAGCATTAAAATAACAGCCGGCATCAGAGTATCAAGCAGTATTTGGATAATAATCTGAATTACCATGTCAAGCCCCCCATTTAATGATATTAGCAGCCCACACATATCCGATGCCCGCCGCTAACATACATACGGCGGTACCATCTTTAACCTGTCCGGTCTGTAAAGCCAGATGAAGTGATAAGATTTGGTCAATCTGGCCGATATGACCGTAATTTTCTAAATATATCGTCTGATCCGGTCTCAGATTAAAATCATTCATTAATGATTCGTGACCGGAACGTTTGATATGTAAAATCGCCATATAGCCGATATCTTCCCGCGTTAATTCGGATTTTCTTAATGCTTCGTCGATGCATTTGTACCAATTCGGCATCGACACATCATTCAAACGGTTTTTCATTTTGACGGGATCTAATAATCTCAATGATTTTCTAGATTCTTCTAAGTTATCTTTTGTCACCGGATTACAGATACCGCCGATTTCAACCCCGGCAGTTCTCGCTAAGGTACCATCACCAATAACATGTGACCCAAGGAGAAAGTTCTTATCATGGTTTTTCTTT
The DNA here is from genome assembly GCA_937928185.1 of uncultured Caryophanales bacterium. Classification (GTDB taxonomy): domain Bacteria; phylum Bacillota_I; class Bacilli_A; order Izemoplasmatales; family Hujiaoplasmataceae; genus UBA5603. The sequence continues at coordinate 39,770 of CALEZX010000063.1, read as the reverse complement.
AGGATAATTGCACCGCCACCGGCGCCTAAGTTATACATCATCGACATATTCTTATCGGTAAAATCAACGAAATCACCGTTGCGGTAACCGCCAACAACCATAATCATGTTTATTTCATCATCGGCAACTAACATATCTTTTGCCATTTTTAATGCACTTACCGTTGTACAACAACGATTCTGAACATCAATTCCCCAGGCGTTCGTTGCGCCAATCTGACCGATGACATAAAGAGCTGATGTTGTTAAAGGATATTCTTTCCATTCCTCTCCGACATTGATGAGAACATCAATTTCTTTGGGGTCAACTCCTGTATTCCGTAAACAATCAAGTGCAGCTTTGACACCCATTTCCTGGGTGCCATCATCGGGTCCCGGAATTGTTTTCTCACGAATTCCTAGTTTTTCTATGACTGCTTGTTCACTCCAAACGCCCTGAGTTAATTTACTGATTTCCTTCGCAGTCATCCGACTCGATGGAAGATAAATCCCGGTGCCGACAATTCCGACAGTGGGTTTCTTCATAAAGTTTCACTTCTTTCCATATAGTATCTATCAATAATTATAAGCGCATTCCGCCGTTTACGTTAATCGTTTGCCCAGTAATATACGAAGCGTCATCGCTAGCTAAAAATAATGCGACTTTAGCGATTTCTTCTGGTTGTCCCAAACGTCCGAGCATGGTTAATTTAGCAAAACTCTGGAGTAAATCTTCAGGAACGGTTTTTAAGATATCGGTCATGACGTAACCAGGAGCAATCGCATTACATCTGACTGCCGCACCTTTGCGGGCGAATTCTTTTGCCCAGGTCATGGTTAATCCTAATATTCCTGCTTTTGTAGCAGCATAATTAGCCTGACCAATGTTTCCGTATACACCGACGACTGATGAAATATTGATAATTGATCCCGCTCCTTGCGTTTCCATCTGCGGGCCGACATATCTTGTTAAATTGAAAACACCTTTTAGGTTAACGTTAATAACGGCGTCCCACTGTTCGTCTGTCATTTTTCTTGTCATGGCATCTTTTGTGATACCAGCGTTGTTAACTAAAACGTCGATGTGCCCGAATTCTGCTAATACTTCATCAAAGAATGTTTTGCATCCGATTGAATCCGTTACATTAAGTTTCTTATAGAATACATTTTCCTGTTCATAGGTCATTTCACCCATGTCAGCAGCGACTACTTTTGCACCTTCTAATGCAAAAGCTTTACAAATTTCCATACCGATTCCTTTGGCACCACCGGTTACGATGGCTACTTTACCTTGTAGTTTCATGATTATATCTCCTTATGGTTATTTTATATTAAACTAATTTGATAATTACAGCTGTACCCATACCGCCACCGATGCAGAGGCTGGCCAAACCGGTTACTTTATGGTTACGAATCATTTCATATAACAACGTTACGATGATTCTGTTTCCGGAAGCACCGATTGGATGACCTAGTGCAATAGCTCCGCCGTTGATATTGGTTTTTGCCATTAATGCGTCTTTATCGACGTGATGTTCTTCAACCAATTCTTTGATAACGCCTAAACTTTGTGAAGCGAACGCTTCGTTAAGTTCAATGACATCCATCTGATTTAAAGATAAATTAGCATACTTTAACGCTTTGCGGATTGCCGGAACGGGTCCTAATCCCATGACGCTAGGTTCAACACCGGCTTGTCCGATGCCGATTACTTCTGCCAATACAGGCAGATTATAATCTTTAACCATCGCTTCACTTGCCAAGATGACGAAGCTGGCACCATCGTTAATTCCCGATGAAGTAGCGGCAGTAACCGAGCCGTCTGGTTTAAAAGCAGGACGAAGTTTTGCCATTTTTTCGATTGAAGTTGTTCTGTTTGGATATTCATCGCGACTGAATAGAATAGTTTCTTTTTTTGTTTTGATTTCTATCGGAGAGATCTCCTGATCAAATATGCCTTTATCAACCGCCTGTATTGCTTTTTCCTGGCTTTGATAAGCAAATGTTTCTTGGTCGTTACGGGAAATATCATGTTTTGAGGCAATATTTTCAGCGGTAATCCCCATATGAACTTTGTCAAAAGCATCGGTAAGTCCATCAAGAATCATGTGGTCGACAACGGTAAAATCACTCATCTTTAAACCGTCACGTGACTTTGCGGGAACCAGATAAGGAGCCTGGCTCATTGATTCAACGCCGCCTGCAACGATTAAGTCTGATATTCCTGATGAAATGGATACGAAAGCGTTAATCACCGATTTCATCCCAGAACCACATAACATATTCAGCGAATAAGCGGGAATGTCGACGGGTATGCCTGATTTAACGGCTATCTGACGGGCGATGCCCTGTCCGAGTCCGGCAGATAAAACGTTACCGACGATAACCTCATCGATTTTTTCGACCGGTACCTGTGTTTCTTTTAATAAATTCTTTAAAACCTGTGTTCCTAATTCGACGGGATGAATGTCTTTCAAAGCCCCGAGGAAGGAACCGATAGGACTTCTTTTAGCCCCAACAATAAAAACTTTTTGACTCATTTCTCTATCCTCCAATATGTTGCATCACAAGATGCTTATAATAATAAAAGCTTAACTAAATGAATATAATCCTATGTGAATATTTATTCATATTATACTATGATGATACCGAAAGAAAGCGTTTTTGTCAAGCGCTTTCACTTATTGTTTTTAGCGATTTTTTAATATTTTGTTTTCTTACAAATAGTGAATAAATATTCACTGAAAAAAACGAGTAAAAAATAAGTGCTAATTTTCGCGATTTTTACTTGTTTTTTATATTAAAATGCTTTACAATGGAAATTGGGTGATTTATCATGAATAATGTTTCATATCGTTTGCCAAAAACAAAGACTGGTCAGAAAACTTATGATAAAATTATTCGCGCAGGTAAAAAATTATTTGCTGCAAATGGATTTCAGGCCACATCTATTAATGACATTATTGCTAAAGCGAGAGTCGCTGCCGGAACTTTTTATATCTATTTTGATAATAAACTTGCTTTATATCTATATTTACTAGATTTGTATCGTATAAGCATTCGAAAAGCATCGTCGAATGCTATTGTCGGCTTAACTTCAAGATTAGAAATGGAACGTGAAGGGTTAAAAGCTTTCATTAAATTCGTAAAGCAGGATCCTCTTGCTTATAAACTTGTCTGGGAATCACTGTTCGTTGATTTTGATATCTTTAAAGAATATTATAAGGAATTCTCTGAATCTTATGTCTATCATTTAAATAAGTTCGTCGCAATGGGAGAAATCAGAAACGATATCGACATTGAAACGGTCTCTTACGTGCTCATGGGGATATCAAACTTCGTAGGATTACAGATATTGTTTAGAGATACGGTAACCGATCAGGAAATAGATTATGTTGTCGATGAAGCAATGAAGTTATTAGAAGCCGGATTATTTATCAAAAAACATTAAATTCAATTAAAAAAATGACCAAAACACCTGTTGATGTTTGGTCATTTATTTTATTATCGGTTAAATTCGTCAACGCTCCAAGGTTGTTTCTTGATGATGCTGACAATTTCGTCTTTCGACTTCGGCTGACTAAAATAATACCCTTGCATGAAACGGACGCCTAAATCATTCATTTTGACAATCATGTTCGCATCTTCAAGACCTTCAGCAATAACAACTTTCTGTTTCTGTAAAGCCACAGCGATGACTCTTTCAATCTTATCTGCGTCTTCAATCTGATTGATGTACCGCAACACATCTTCTCTTGAAATTTTGACGATGCTGGCATTGATTGCCTGCATGTCTTTAATAATTTCATACTGATCACCCATGTCATCCATTGCAATTCTGAATCCATATCTACGGAAGTCCTGAAGATTATGAACAGCAATCGGATTTTTTATGACCGTATAATAATCGATGATTTCTAAACAGAAGGCTTCTGCCTCAGTTTCATATTTTTTGATAATATCGTAAAATTGTTTGGCAACGCCGTCCATCATCAGTTGTTTTGGCGACAGATTTGTTGAAATAAACATATCTTTAATCTGCATGACTTTTTTCCAGTTTACGTACTGAGATACAATTTTTTCAAATCCCCAGCTGCCAAACCATGTTATATCTCCAGTCAAATCCATGACATTTAAGAATTTTCCTGGAGATAAAATACCCATTGTCGGATGATTCCATCTCAGTAACGATTCTAATCCGATTAATTTACCGGTTTTAATATCAACAATCGGCTGATAATAAAGCAAGAACTCTTCATTCGATATTGCTTTTTTAATTTCATTATAGTAATTAATATTAAATTGTTCTTTTTCAATTAATTCTGATGAATACATGGCGAAACGGTTTTTACCTTGTTTTTTAGCAACATAAAGTGCAATTTCTGCGTTTTTCAACAACTGTTGCGCAGTAATGCCATCATAAGGGAACAAAGTAATTCCGATTGAGGCGGTCATCAGTTCCGGCGTCTGTTTCAGCGGCTGATTGATGATATCTAATAAATCCTTTGCGGTTTCGGTAATGATATCAGTATCCGTTGCGTTAAGCATGTAAAAGATCATCGAGTCGCTTTCGTGTCTTCCGCCGATAGCATTTTTATCACCGAATTTCCTTACGCGGTTACCGAGTTCCTCGATGATTTTGTCCGCAAGTGCGTCGCCGTACCTTTCAGTAATCGAGCGGAAATTATCAATATCCATATAAAGAAATGCGCTGACAGATCCTTCTTTGGCATTCATGATTTCCTGGTCAACCAACGCTAACAAATCTTTGCTCTTCTTAGAGATTTGCTTTTTATTATCGATAAGGTGACTTTTATCATTTTCATCTTTTTCAGCTTCTTTTAAAGCTTTTGCCATCATACGTTCTTCGCGTGCCTGGCGGAATTCATTGCGGAGGTTTAAAAACAGAACAATGACAATTCCTAAAGTAACGATAATAATAATCGTCGCAGTCAGAATTTCCATCGCTCTTTCATCAGTATTGACGTCAGATAAAAATAAAGATAATAACATCTAATCCCTCCTAACCGAGATAGTCTTTGCCAAACACATCGACACGTTTTGCTTTGGCGACTTTATAAAACTGATCAACATATTCAATCGTGTCTTCAAAATCTAATGGTTTTGAAAACATATAACCCTGATAAACATCGCAGCCGATTTGTTTCAAGAATTCATATTGTTTTCTTGATTCAACGCCTTCAGCGACAACTTTCATGCTGAGGTTATGAACGAGATCAATCACTGAGCCGACGATTGAATGGTCTTTTTTTGAAACGAATATTCCATCGATAAATGATTTGTCAATTTTCAAAGTATCAAATGGCAATACTCTTAAGTAAGCTAATGAAGCGTTACCGGTTCCGAAATCATCCAAAGCAATTTTAGCATTGATTTTGTGTATGTAATTAATTGCGTCTTCTAAGGCAACAGTCGAATCAATTAATACGCTTTCGGTTATTTCTAAAACTAAATATTTAGGATCAATGCCAGTTTCGTTAATAATTCTCTCCAGCATTTCCACAAATTCTTTTTGTAATATCTGGACGGGACTGACGTTGATTGACATCACAAACTGTCTTTCAAAGATTCTTGACATCTCGACTTGAGCATGACAAGCCTGCGTCAATACCCATTCACCAATAGGAATGATTAAATGCGATTCTTCGGCTAACGAGATAAATAACTGAGGATTGATTTCGCCTAAGGTAGGCGATTTCCATCTTACTAAAGCTTCAAATCCGTAAACTTCGTTTTTGATATCAATTAACGGTTGAAAGTTCAGATATAACTGATTTCTTCGGATTGCCTCAGGCATTTGTTCGCGGATTTGCGAAGTATAGTTAACTTCTTTAGTAATCTGATCATTGTAAAATACATATTTCATATTACCAGCCTGTTTTGCTTTAAACAAGGCTGTATCGCATTTTTTTATCAATTCATCAATTTTTCTGCCGTCATATGGAAAGACAGAGACACCAACATTGATTTTAACGTCAATCTTCGATTCACGGATTTGTAATGGCGTCCGGTATCCTTCAATGATGGTTTTAATGACTTTATCGACAGCTTCTAGCGATCCGATTTTTGGAAGTATAAATAAAAATTCACTTCCGCTGTTCGTAAATATTTTTTCTTTATCGCCAACAAAAGAAACTAATTTATCAGCAAAAACCTTTAACAGTTCATCGCCGACTGCCTGTCCTCGTAACATATTGATGCTTTTCATATTGACGATATCAATTAAGCAGAAAGCAACTTTATCATTTGAAGATGTCATGATTTGTTCAATTTCTTTATGGCAGGCTCTACGGTTTTTCAGTCCTGACACTGCATCATAAACGAAGTTCCGATAGACTAAATTAACCTGTTCACCGACTTCTTTTGACATTTCATTAATCGCTTCAGCAACTTCTTTTAATTCATTTTTATCATCAACTTTTACTTCAACGTTGAAATGGCCTTGTTTTATCTCGCCGATTGCTTTCATGATATCATCGAGAGGAGACAAGGTTTTTTTAATACGTTTTGACAGAATGATTCCAATCATGATTAAGAACAGAATCATGACTCCTACTGCGATTCCGTAAGTCATTTCTAAGCCTAAATTGAACTGTTCAATCATCAGAACGGTTAAGGCGGCGATTAACAGTGCAGTAAATATAGCTACAACGAAAAGTGTTAAAGCGACGATTGTCTGCGCAAGACGATAATGTCTTTTATTCGTTTCAGCGGCTTTAACTTTTTTATTCTTTTTCTTTTTGTATGCCTTTGCCAAAAATATCACCTGAATTCTTCTTGCTAATTTTCATCAAACCACGATCTAAAGAAATCATAGAGTCCCCAAGGGCGATTGTTTGAAGGAGTAACAGAACGAATGTAAATGTTGAATCTTCTGGTACGATTTTGCTCTGCGTGACCGATATAGTAATATTTTCCAACTAAACCGGGAACGTAACTTGAAGCCGAATTTAAATAATAAACATCATGCTTTATTGAATAAGTATATAGCGGATTGAGATATTCATCAAGAGGTAATGAAATATCAAACATGTAATAACCTGACATATTACGGCCAAAACTGTATTTATAATTGATTGTATTAGTATAATATAGCTGCGCCATTTGGTTGTTAATGCCTTTTATATCGTCGAAAACAGGGAATAATGCTGGATTCGTATTGAAATCGTCAGGTGCAGGTACCAAATCGATGTCGTCATTTTTCACATAATAATTTTTGACAGTAATGATAAATAAGGTATCTGAAAATTCGGTTGACTGAGAAGCAAGTGTACACGTTTCTTCACCAACACCCGTACAGTAATAAATATCAAATACAAAGGTAATGTTATAAGTTGCGTCAGTAACCGTAATGTAATAATAAGAATAGGAGGTTCCGTTTTCCGACCGAACCCGGTAAGGAATCATCGCTTCGCCTTCATCACCAGTTTTTGGATCTATTGAAAAGTTACCGATAAGCGGCGAAATATCATCTCCGGGCGCAACTTCAGTACCATAATTCCATGACGAAGTATTCACATTCCATGTTCCTTTTGAAATTGTAGCACCGTAAGGTAAATAATCGACCATATAAGGTACATACTGGTCTAAAGGCGTATTTGATACCGTTCCATCAATACGGAAATAATGATAGATTCCTTTTGATCCGTCATAGTCAATTCCGGCATAATAAACTCTGGGATCGTAGATTGTCGAAATATTAGCCCCGTTTTCGTTAGTGATTGAAATATTCGGATATACCGAACCGGTAAGCAATTCTGAGAACTTAATATCTTTAAGATACGAATCTGTTCCTTGAAGTTTATCAATCACGAGCAAGGTAGAAACGGTAACAGAGACCGAGGAACTTTGATGAATAGTAATGGTAAATGTGTAGGTATCCGGCAACGTCGTATAATCCATATAGATATATAAATAATCAGAAGCTCCGTAGGTAATTCCCTGAATCGGTTTTGTCAGCGAGGAAACGCCAACGCTGATATAAGGATAACTACCAGAATTTAATGAATACAAATTAAGCGTCTGATCAAGGCCAAGGTCGACAGTAAACGTAGTCAAAGCATCTTCTCTTGCGGCATCAATCTGACCGATGGTTACTTCATTACCGTTTTTAAGTACAGAGGTGATGTTAACAGTTCTTTCGGTAATGGTATGGACATAATCAACATAAGTTGAGTTATTTTCAGCGGTGATACGATAAGTCACGGTATAGACCTTATAACCGCCCGCATTATAAGTCGGAGTTCCCACGGTTACGCTTGTCAATGTCGCAAACGGACTAATCACAAATGACCCGCTAGTAATGAAATTAGGAGTGTATGTATTTCTCGATAAATATTCTGGTATTCCTGTATTCGTACTGGTAGAAAAAGATGAAGTGATATTTAATGGATATCCGAAATTAATGTTTGAAGTAACGGTTGAAGATCCGATGACGACCGAACCATTAGCAGAATAATAGGATAATCCTGAAAGAATGGTCTGATTAGACTGCGATTTATCAAATAAAACTGAATACTGAGTACTGGTAGGATAATATTTGTATAACATTGAATAATCACCATACTTGAGTATTCCGGTATTAAATGAGAGCATAACCCTATAATATCCGACTCCGGCTGAGATAGTTGCTGGTGTTGAGGAAATCGAATAGTACTGTGATTCCACAGTGACACCATTATACTGAAGAGAAATTAAATCCTTAAAATCAAATCCTTGTGTAAATACTCCTTTGGTATCTTCAAAAAAGAATTCAATTGAACCATTATAATTGACATTTCCATTACTTCTGACGTCTAGCGGATTTCCAACAGCGATAGTGGTACCGCCGTTAAACTTGACATCGGTAATACCGATTGACCCGGAAGCATATTCAATTGAAGGCGTGAAGTTTACGATTATTTCGTAATCTGTATAGTAGTTGCTGTTGGCATATAAATCGTCGCCGACAAAAGCTTCAGAATACACAGTTATATAACCCAGTGATAACTGAGTAGTCGTCGTTCTGAGAGGTAAAGTAACTGATAATTCTGCCGGATAACTCGTCGATATTCCTGCATTTCTTTCCGGATATAGTAAGTCATTAAGTGCTTTTAACTGATTTTCAGTCGGCGGAGGAGAGGTATTATAATAATCGACTGCCCTGACCGCAATCAGCGCTTTTGCAGAAGTCAATGCCTGAGATACACTGAATGTAGCGGTAGGATAAATCGATGAAAAAGCCTCCATCGAAATATTGAAAGTGACAGTTTTATTCGTATCATTAATGGTTCCGTTCACCAAATTAGTGTCACTTCCACCTGAATTTTCAGACAGATTAATATAGGTAGCTTCGCTTTGAATCAGTAATGATTTTTCATTAAATTTAGTCTGTTTTAGTTCGTTAAAACTTGTCTCTAGTCTAGAATCAATATCTTCTAGATATGATGAAGATACACTCTCATAGTCGATTAATAGAGATGGAGAAGTAAGACTCGACTCATTAATCGATCTCATATAATCAGTATTAATATTTGATGGCAAAACTAATCCAACACTAGAACCAGCTGATGTCGACAAGACGTACATACCATACTCACGGTATGAAGGATTAGGTACACCAACAGGTTTCTCTTCGAGCGCAAATTTATCTGCCAATAATTCATTGGGCATATAATAGATATATTCCGTTAAATCCTCATCTGCGCGCATTGGAAAAGCTGGATCATAAATCCATTCGGTAGAATCGTTTAAGGTTGCATTTGGATCTTCAGTAATCCAGGGAACTGTAATTGGAGCAATATAAAGATAGACATAATTTCCCGCAGTAGCGTCTCTTCCATATGCATATCTTCCTGAAATAAAAGAATTTAAAGGATCTGCACCGGTATAGGTAATTTCTACTGCAGTTTTGCCAATGATTTCATAATAATTCAAAATATCCAAATTATATGAATATTTAAATCCAGAGACTTGAGAACGAGAATTAATATAAGCACGGGCATAGTAGTAACCAGTAAACACCACCTGAGTAGTATCGTTTTGTCTGGCGGAATAATAGTTTCCTTTAGCTGATCTGAACAAATATGCTGAGCTCGATGCAGTCCAGTTGAGAACCTGGTCAATTCTGCCAATTAAATCGACATCCGGATTAACGTTAACAATGAACTTGAAGCTTTCGCTGTCATAAGGTTCCATTTCACCGTTTGATCCACGCTGTAACCTGCCAAAAATTCCACCGAATCCAGGCTTCACACCTGGAGACCTTCTCATGACATCAGCAGAGTATGGGAATAGATAACTGGTTCTTGTAGCTCCAGTCATGTACTGAGTTGAAATATTCGTAATGTCTAAAGAATACTTGTTTATGCTGCCAAAATTTGCAGTGGCTATGGGTTCAACTTTACCGTAATTAATCGCGGTATTAATGTTGATATAAGTCGTTGTCGTTCCTCCACCGTCTGGGCCACCAATAACATAAGTAGCTCCGATAATGCCGCCCGCTACGTCTGTTCCCGAAACGGTTCCATGATTAAGCATACGTCTCATAACTGCTAATCCATATGCAATAACGCCGCCTGCTGACCCAAAAATTGCCGGTCGTTCTTCTGAACTTCTAACTGACTCATCAAAAACTGACAGAGTATAAGCGGTAGGAGAACCATAAGAATATATTCTGGTCGTACTGCCAGGACGGTAAAACCACATCATATTTTGTGAATTAGAAGTACTGGTTGCATATACTAACTGAGCCGTTGTCGAATACTCAGACTTCACATTTGTAATTGCTGAAATATTTCCGTAATTCATTCCATTGGATAAAACCGAAGTAGATATATATGGAGAATCAGTATAACCCAAATCAGAAGTTAGGCCGATGGCATCAAGTTCTTCTTTAAGCGAAACACCAAGTACTCCTCCGGCCCTAACGTATGCATAAGAAATACCGATAATGTCTCCTTTATTTGCGGTGTCATATATTCGGCCATTACCGCTAATTGTTGCGGCAGCAATACCTGAAACGATTATTCCGGCATTAATATAGACCATTCTGCCTGCTTTTAAAGCGTCAGTATAAATTGAATTATATCCGACGTTAGTTGCTAAAGTATAACTTACTGACATCGTATTTGAATAAGAATAGTTTTGAGTAGTAGCGGTATATCCGGTCGATGGTGATGTTAGACTCGAGATTCCAATTTTCCCTAAGTTAGCAGAATCCTGTATTGATCCTGCATTTAGCGTAGATATTCCAGAAGCTAAAGTATTTGCCATGCCGATAATTCCATATAAATTATCTTCTTCATCTAGATATGAAGAATTTATTTCCCCATAATTGATACAATTGATGATACCCAGATTAGCTTTAGGCTGTGTTGTCGATTGCCATATTTCATGTAAGTCTCCAGCTCTATTAATGTTAACTAATCCGCCGATAAAAATATTTCTGCTGTTGCTGTTTGCCGGTATTGAGGTCCATTTAGTCGAAGTACTCGTAATTTTAGCAACATGGATATTGCCAAAATTTAGCGAGTTTTTCAAATATTTATTAGCAGATAATTCTCTAGCTATACCACTGACAAAGAGTGAATATGTTTGAATGTTTAAATTGACTATGTCAATATTACCATAGTTATTTACATTTAAATAAGAGATATTTAGTGAAGAAGAAATCCCAGAAATAGTCAGCGAATTATTAACTGTCATCTGAGAAAGATTTGTATTCATATAAGCAATATTACCATAATTAGCTGAATATCGAATTAATGTATTAGAATTATTTAAAGAATAATATAGAGGAGAAACATTTGTAAAGTATCCAGTCGTGTAAGTCCGGTCAGAATGATTATATACACGTGATAATGTCACGTTTGAAGTTCCAACATCGAAAATTATGCCGGTAAATCTAAATAGTGTATTTGTTGTATTCGTCGGAGCACCGCTAAGGGTAAAGGTACCGTTATTTGACAGTAAAGCATATTCAATCGCTTCAGTAGCGTTGTTAACACCGATTCCTGCCGCCCTGACGGTAGCTACTCCGGTTGAATAAGTGCTGGTTATATTTCCTTCATTATATAAGTTTGCAAACAGGTAAGAACCATTTGATTCTAATACTGGAGCATTACCAGTCAGTTCGCCAAATATCCCTCCTACATGCTGAGTAGGATCAGGTGTTGTATTATCGTTTATATTTAATACGGTAATGTTTCCTTTATTGGCGATATTGACAAGCTGATGTTTTATCGTCGAGGTATTAAGCAAATAGCCGATAATACCGCCCATTTTTACTTGAAAATTAGTATATCCCGATGAAAAACTTGGTGTCGATGTCGTTGAAAAACCAGATATCGTTCCATTATTGACGACTTCTTCTAGTCTTAACTGATTGTTCACTGCGCTGCCCACAACACCGCCGATATAATATCTCGGAACGACGGTATATGATGATGAAAACGTATGTGTTCCCGCTGTTATAGAACCTAAAACATTTATAAAACTTAAATGGCCGGATGACTGTCCGACGATTCCGCCAGCATGTGTTTCACCAATAGCGTTCGTACCAAGATTTACAGAAACGTTCGTCTGGATATTGGTCATTATTCCGCCGGAATTTCTTCCCGCTATAAATCCAATATTAAAGACATTTGAATAATAGTTTTCGGTGTCGGTTAAAGAAATAGAGGAACTAGCAATATTAATATCACTGATTTCTGCACCGGCGCCCAATATGCTGAAAAGACCAGTATAATAAACGTTACTACGGATAATACCAGTTGTAAAATGAAGATTATAAATATAATAATTTTGATCTAAAGTCGTTCCGGAAGGATATTTAGCTGATAGACTGCCGTTAAAAGTCACACTAGCGGTCTGATATGCTCCAGCCGCTAATTCGCTCATATCAATATGATTCGTGATAACATAATCTGAATTGGCATACGAAACAGAATTTTCAATGGTCGTAAAAGCGATTAATCGGCTGAAAAATGCAAAATCCAAGGCGTCATTAATCTGATAGGCGCCGCTTACATATTCCAACCCTTTCAGTAAAGGATATGAATCGCTTGCATAAAAATGCCATAAATCATCTTCGTCATTTAAGGAAGAAGTCGTTCCAGATTTTATGACCGTGGTCGTTTCTCCTAAAGCATACGCATTTGGAGTCGCAATTGTAAAGGTGGATGTCCCGACCGTTACTGATAACAGATAAACGGATGAATCATAAACGAGCTGAGAATAAGTTCCTCCATTATTAGTGTATAAAACAGGCTGAATGATAAATTTGTTAATATAAGATCCGTTTATGACTACTTTAGAGGAATAATAGGCGTTAGTGAAGGTTCCTTTATTCGTGTGCACAATTCCTGAAGCCGTGAATTCGCTTGAAGTCGTACCAACATTGTAACGGATACCGGCATCTAACACATTCGTACGATTATCAATAACGTAAACGTGATCGACGATACCTTCAGTATCATTAAGCCCAACTAGATTTGCGGTGTAATGAATGTCCAAATGAACTGCAAGCATTTCAAGCGTTGGATTAATCAGCCCAAGATTCTGAATAGTGCCTTCATTATAAGTGAACATCGAATAATATCCGGAAGTAGCTACATATATTTTGTTTCCGCTGATAATTTGCTCAGTAACCATGTAATTGTATCCGGCAACATATAAATTACTGATGGTAAATCCTTGACCATCGAAGGTACCGGTAAATACATTATCATATGAAGTGGGATTGACAGGATCAGCATCGGTAAAATAATAGCCGATTGGAACAAATGTTAATGCACCCATGACTGAATAGTCTATGTTTTTCCCAAGTTTATAATTAAGAGCTAATAAAACCGCGCGTTTTTCATGAGACAATTTCACGTCTTCAGTTGGGTTCCCTGTAATATAAATGTCTTCATAGGAAACGTCCATGGAAAAACGATATAATTCTTCTGCCGTATCAATACGGATATATTTACCGCTCGCTGCAGAAAGACAGGCAGCTGCTGTAGTTGCTGCTAGGCAGTAATTATTACGGTAGTTCGTATATGTTATATAATCACTTGCGCTGCTAGGCGGTGTTAAACTCGTATCCCAGTCAAAATCACCTAAAAATTCGCCAATATTTACAACATCATTATCAATAGGTCTTTGTGCTGCAGAAACAGGAGAAATAAAAAATAAAACTAAAGAAAACACGATGAAAATCATCATTGATAAAATGACGATAGTTCTTGAAATATTAAGATCTTTAAGATAGATTTTTCTCATATTCATACCTACCAGCTTGTGCCGTCCCATGGATTAACAGCTAGTCCCCACTCATTTTCAGGACCACCATATGCCTGGACAGCTTCTAGTGAAAAGGCTAATTGTAAAGAATAACCAGCATCATAAATAGGAAATGATTCCAGTGTGTAATCTGGAATTAAGCTTATGACGGTCGGTTCTTCAAAAGAAACTCTTTTGACAGGAACTTTATAATAAAGATAATCGTCGTAATCGCGATGATCATACCAGTTGGTGAAATCATAGTCAAAAGGCATATAATCGTTATTCAAAATGGAAAGTTCTGTATATGTCCCCTGATAGTTCAGATAAACTAAAGTCAGCTGCTCGTATATTTTAATACGGAAATAAGTATCAACTGAACTTTTAACGATGATATCTAACCGGAAGTTTTCGAAAAAATATTCTGAATTGTTATTGACGATATTGACTGAATAAACACCCGGTTTTTCAATTACGGGTGAAGTTGATATTTGAACCGGAGTAGCTTCATATTTGTCAAAAACTTCAGTGACATCATTCCAAACTTCAAAATAAGGATAAACCAGAACCTCTACATGTCCGAAAGTATAATCCTTGTCATCAACGAACGCTTTGGTAAACCATGCCCAGGAAGCAAACACAAAAAGTGACAGTGATAGTGTCAAAAGAACCAATGAAATTATGAATCGTTTTTGCAGATTTAAAACGCTCATGCGACTTCACTCGCTTTCATAACTAGGTTCCGTGCTTTTAAAAAAAGCCATTATCTCGAGAATGAGCACTTTTTTTCACAGTATTGCTACTGGAAATAAAAAGCGCCATCATCTTTCCATAAGATAACGGCAACTGGCTACCATCATATCGAAGGCCCTATAGCTTTGCGTCGCTAGTTTTCACTAGTTTTGCTATTTACGGCTATAATTATATAATTAAGGCCTTTTTTTGTCAATGTGTTCATCGATAATTTTTACAATCGTTTTCATGGTTTTGGTTAAAATCGACCGAATGAATTAGTTTTTTCACTAAACCTATAGGTTTCTTTTAGAAAAATACAATGCGAATTCATGAAATAATCACACGATTTTAGTTGTCTTTAAGGGTAAATAATGGTATCATAGAAATTGCAAATTTGTAAGGAGTGAAAATACTTATATGAAGAATGTACTGACCAAACGCGTCATCATAATTTTCTCAGTCATGTTAACTGTGGTGGTGACCGCATTAATCCTCGCCTTAGTCACAGGCAATTCCCGAATTCCTCAATTATCAAATCCTGAGGGTATTTTTTATGAAAGAGTCGATGAAAATGGCAATGTCATTTACTCGATAACAAACCAAGAGATTTTTGAAGAATTAAAAACCAATGACGGTGTAGACCAGTTATTGTATTTAATTGACAGCTATTTACTTCAAGCATACATTTCTCAAGTCACAGATACACAAATTGAAGAAATGACAAAACGTTTAACTTATGGAACTTCAGATGATGCTGATATTGCTAAGTTAACGGCTGAGCAAAAGGAATCTTATGAAAATGCTTTTGATCAGAGCATGATTCTTGCTGGATATGCTGATAACGTTGATGCATACGCAAGAATAAGAGTTGCTAAAGAAGTTTATACTCGTTATATTACTGATTCTGAAGGAACAATCACTGAAGAAAAAGTAGCTTCTGAATTCATGAAAAAATATTTCGAAGATATTCAGGCAATCCGCATCCGTTTTGCTAATATTACTGATGCCACTGCTGTAATGCAGAAATATAATTTAGTATCTTTAACAAGCACTTCTACTATCCGTCAATACAATGGATTCGTTTATAAGAGCGAAACTTTAGTAAGACATGATGATGAAGATGTAATTGTTGAAGCTTATGTCACAGTTGATGTTTATTACAGCGACGTTGATGGCCATTTATATAATATCAAAGACGTTAAAACCTACACTAAAGGTGCTAATAACATCTATACTAACAGTGCTGGAGCAGAATTCACTATGGATTCATCAAACAACTTAATTGATAAGGATTCCAATATAGTTGTTAAAGCAGAGAATATTTTCGCGAGCAAGAATATTGCTTCTGAATATTATGATCAGAACACTCATTATTACACCATGACGAAAACTAATCCTTATGATTTAGACGAAAATGCTAGAGTTCTTGATGGTAATACTGTTCTTTATACCATTGATAAAGATGGCAAGATTTACGAAAATACAGTTGATGTTACCAGCACAACTAAATTAATCGTCAATAAAGTTTATAAAGCAGTTAAATCAATGGGTACTGTCACCGTAAACAATTCAAAAGAACTGACGAATGAAGAAGTATTATCTTTCTACATCAAAATGTACAATGATATCTATTCTGAATTCCGCACTCCTCTCGTTGAAGGTTCAAATGCTCAGACGTTAATCGATTCAAATAATTCTGACTTGTTATTTAATTTTAATACAGTAAACTCTTCTTCCTCTTCATTAGCGACATATATGTTCTCTACTTTAGATATTTCCAAAGAAGATGCTACTCCATATACTTATTCGCCAACCAGCTATACCGTTGGACAAAATACGTATCATTATTTAGTTTACAAATTAACACAGCCAGAAAAAGTCAATATCTACGAAATCATGCTTGATGCAATTGAAGATAATATATCTTTACCGCTTGAAATCGTTAAAGATATAACCTTACCGGCTACTGGTTGGTTTAATTCGACAATTACATGGACTTCTAATAATACTGCCGTCTTATCGGCTAAAGGCGTTGTCACAAAACCGGCTACCAATACAAAAGTTACTTTAACTTATAAGATTACTTTAGACGGAGTCACTCGTTCTGGCGATATAATTATTGATGTTCTAGCCAGCGGTGATGAAAATGCAACAGCTGAAACTGTCAATGTAACGAAACCAGTCGTTAAAACTATCATGGCTGACGATACTACTTATACCGCTTTATACAATAAATTATTAGATGAATATGTTAAGAGTTCTTCAACCGACAACGTATCAGCCGCAATGGTTAAATTAAGACAAAAATTTAATTTACAAATTAATGACAAATTTATCGGTGTTGATTACAAATCGATTGATAAAGATTTCGAATATTACAAAAAAGGCGATAAAACCATCGTTGCACAGGTTACCGGTTATCCTACCTATATGAGTTCTGCACAGACCGATACCGCTTATGATGTTACTGCCGATGAATTATTTGCATATGCAATGGATAAGAGCGCATCGCTTTATACATTATATGCTTCTCAATTTAAAGAAATACTGTATTCCGATTATTTCGTTACCGTTTTTGGCGAACAACGCGATCTAAGAAGAAATAAATCTGATAAAATGGATGAAATCTATGCTTCAATCCGTTCTCAGAAGATGACTTATCTGTCTTACAAATCAATGTATGAACAATATGGCATCAGTTTCGATTATGAAGACTTCGCTTCTTTCTCCCGTTATCAGTACGGAACCAAATCCGAATATGACTTATTAAAATATTTGGTTAAAGGCGTTTTACAGCCTTATGTTATCGGTGAAGCAATCGACGCTGAAGAACTCATTGAATTACTACTTGAAACCGTTGAAGATAATTACGATAACTACTTCTCTTTAGATGTTTCTCATTTAATCATCCACGTTGATTTTGATGAAGACGGTTCACCAGATAATTTCAATGATTATATCGCTAGTCTTGACGCTACAGAACTTGATAATTTTAACACATTAAAAGCTAGTCTTGAAAATGATGTTCTTGAATATCTCGATGACTCTGAAAAAACATTCTCTGATTTAATCACTGCTTTTAAAAACGATACTAGAGATGATGCCTCTTCATGGGGAAAATACAAAAATGCCGGTATTTGGTTAATGACTGAATCATTAAATATCGCCGATGAAGATGATGAAACTAAAACTCATTCACTTCAATACAGCGGAACTTATGGCGTCAAAGATACTTACGTCGCTGAATATACTCAAGCTTTAATCGCTTTATATCAGGAATACCAGTTAGAACAAAACTTAATTCTCGAACAATTATACAGCGATTTAGTTACAACACAGTTTGGTGTTCATCTGATTTTAGCAAACAAAGGCGATGACTTTGAACGCTATAGCGCAGAGTATACCGGACCAGCTACTTCGTATTCCGAAGGGGTTGTCAATCCTAATGGCAAACCTACATTAGCTCAGTTAAAACTGTATGCGGATTATTACATGTATTCTTTAGTCTATGATTTGGAAGATACGGAAATTGAAGAAAAATACAATATTACGATTCCGACTTTCCCAAATAGTGTTCGTGAAGCTTTAGAATTCTACTTTGAAGATTTATTAAAGAATCTATACGTTGTTGGTACATTAAATATTCAGTTATCCACACGTTTAAATGATGGCCGTTTCTTAACTTCAGAATATTCTGATTTAACAGAAGCGCAGTTAAAATCTGATTTAGCAGAAATTCGTCAGACTTATTACGATGCTTTATTCTCAAAATACATTAACAACGATTAATCATTAAAAGCTCTCGCAAGAGAGCTTTTCTTTTGCAAAAAAACTCCTTCCGGGAAAGGAAGGAGATTCTATTTTTTTTATTTTCTAGTGTTTTCTTCGTCCGGAAATTACGCCTCCAAATACGAAGGAAGGAACAGTTGCCATAAGAATTTCAGGCATATGGATTGAATTTTCTTCCGATAAGCGACTGTCAATGACTTTAACAGTTACTAAGTCATCGTATATCGAATAAGATGTTGAATTCGGAAATGCTGATGTATAGCGTACAAGAAATGTTGCTGTTCCGGTCGATGTAAAATTTGAGATAACCGCATCTTCTGAAACCTGAATTCCCGTCCCGCCATCATGGATTAGTAAAAATTCCGGAATATAGTCTTCAGAAACTCCTTTTAACGATTCAATATAACCTCTTAAAGAAACGGAGGATAACTGATTAGACAAATCGACAGTAAATTCATACTCTTCCATTTCAAAATCAAGCCACTCATCAGACATTATCCAGGAATAATCTGTTGTAATGCCACCGACTCCCATTCGGTAATATGAATAGATATCTTCTGCTTTATTAATTTTCCATGGCCAGGTTGTTATTCCCCGATAATTAAGCTGCCGGACTAATTGGCCAGTAACCGGATTGTAATCGGGATTATAAGTAGCTTTTATAGGAACAACGGAATTAAGAATAGATAACAGACTGGCATCGATGTCAGATCCGCCCGCTAAAGAATAATTGAGATATCCGGTAGAAATCTCTGGCAGGGTTTCGTGCATATTTTCAATTTGACCGGGCGTAAAAGTAATAACGGTGACGCGTTTGCTCATACCATATTCATTTATTACACTCGCCAATACAGGGACGATTTCAGCTTTAGTGCTCTTGATTTCAATAAAAAACTGGATATCTTCGTCACTGAATGTCAAAAAATAATCATCGAGAGTCGGAATCTTCAGGTTGGGATAGTTTCCGGTCGTATCATATAACGTCAGGGCCTGTAACTGATCAATTGTGCTGTTTTCGACAGTCAGATTTCCGTTGGCTGTTCTTGAAGTAGTCGAATCATGGATGACTGCCAAACGGTTATCTGTGGTTAAATAGATATCGAGTTCAATGACATGAGCGCCGGCTTCGAATGCCAGCAAGGCACTTTGTATTGAATTTTCAGGAGCTTTTGAGGGCATTCCTCTGTGGCCAATAATCATAGGCGTTCTTATTATCGAGTTTTCAGGAAAAAGACTTAAGAATTCATAATGAATTGATAAATTGTTAACGACAAGTCCGTTGCTTCCTGCTAAAACTGCCCGGTACTGATCGATTTCGTTTCCATCAGATGTATCGAAGAATACTGATATTAGACGTTGCTGCAAGTATTCGGTGTTATCTCTTGAAACATATTCTTTCGGCAATACTGCCGCTATTGCCCCAGAACTATTCACTCTGTTTCGAATAAGAATAAGATCATCTTCTGATAAAACTGGTGTCAGATTATCATAATTGATCACGAGGACTCCGCGTAACATTGAATAAATATTACGGGCTTCTTGTATTGCCAAACTATTATCCGAAAACAGAAATACATCATCGATTTCATATGATTTTAACTGAGTCGCAACTTGAGTGGCAGCTTCTTCGTCAGCTACCCTAAATGCAGGAATAACTCTGCCATCGATTTTTTTTAATGCATCATAAATGGAAGATATCTGACTTCCGGTATTCGGATTAATGATATTACCGGAAGCATCTGCAGTCATAATCAGGACCTGCGGACGAACGATAGATGCCATTGCGTTTAAATCATTAACTGAATAGACGTTTTGCATTGCGGCTGGAGGAATCTGAATCCCTGTTATCGGTTCATATACATTAGCGATGGTCTCGAATATGTAAGATGAATTATCAATATAATCTTCCGGAATCGTGATTAATATATTATTATAAACCGCCACCGCTCCTTTGGCCTGAAACCCGATGGAACCAGATGAATATTCACTGGCATTTTCGTATGAAATCATCAGATTATTATTGATGTATTCTTTGATGACGCTGCCATGAACGTCTATTTTTAAACGGTAATTGACCGTTGAACTGATAGTTTCATTTAAACTGGTTGTCTTCGGGACATTCCAATCATTATTAATCCATTTTGCAAATTCAACTCCATTAACTGCATTTGCTCCCTGACGGATTGCCATTTGAAAATAACCGGTTGCTCCAAAGCGGAACATGACGGAAGCCCATCGGGTAGGTTCATTGACGGAAAGTATGGTAAAATCGGTTTCTATAATATAATCTTTAAAACCGTTAAGATAACTTGGCAGTAAGACTCTCGAAGTAGAACTGGTGCGGCCGTCAACCATTAATTT
This sequence comes from uncultured Caryophanales bacterium, assembly GCA_937928185.1. Lineage (GTDB taxonomy): Bacteria > Bacillota_I > Bacilli_A > Izemoplasmatales > Hujiaoplasmataceae > UBA5603. The sequence goes on along the minus strand of CALEZX010000063.1, from coordinate 18,639 downwards.
TCCATTATTAATGGAAGCAGTTCCCGTATTCAGAACATAACCCTCGGGAAGAGAACCGTTGGGTAAATTATCATAATTAGCGTTAAAGATGACATACTTAGTCTCTTCTGAGAGTTTTGTAAATAAATAGAAAACAATTTTATTGGATCCAATCCAGAAATTTAGAGAGAACCTTCCTTTTGAAGAAGCTGTTAACACTCCATCGGTTATCGTTACGCCTGAAGGAAGGTTTGAAAATGATCCTTCGTTTAGTCTGATATCTCCAAATGATCCTTTATAGATATAGTTAGCTAAATTAACTTCTTCCCCGACTGAGGCAAGAATATAATTTTTTGTATCGGTCAAAAAAATTATCTCTTCTTCCGAAATTTGACTGGTCGTTGTAATTACTCCGGTAGTTGTGGTGGGAATAGTTGTCGTTAATTCTGTTGTGTTTGTGAGATTTGACGACGAATTTGTGGTCGAGTTTGTCGTTAAATCTGTTGAAGATGATGAAACAGAAGTTATGGAAGTGATTAAGCTCGTAATGGTTGTTGTCACATCAGTACAAGCTACCAAAATAACCGCAAGAACGAAGAAAGATACTGCAATCATGATTTTTTTCATAAAAACCTCTTAATATAAATTAATATTAAATTGTAAACTTAACCTTAATTTTAATCATTAATATTAACATGTCAAGTGCTATAAATAAAAAAAGATGCTAATGCATCTTTTATTTTGAAAGTTTATGTTTGAAATAACGTTCTTTATCCAGGACTGCTAAAGACTCAGTAAAGTTTCCTTGGTTTGTTTCATTCAGGGATTCTCCCAATACTGCGACTTTTGAATCAATGTTATCGATAAAATGAATGATCAAGGCTTCGGCGATATTAGGTTTTTTAGGTGAACCGAAGTTCCCGTAATAATGATGTGAGAGAATAATATGTTCAAGCAGCATGACCTCTTCCGTATCAGCGATTCCCAGACGTTCTGCCGTGACTGCTATTTCATTAACTCCTAAAGTAATATGGCCGACTAATTTGCCCTGAAGGGTATATTCACTGCCTTCATAGGTATCAAATTCGAGTATTTTCGTTACGTCATGTAAAATTATGCCGGCGAAAATCAGGTCCTGATTTAAAAACGGATATACCTGGATAAATCCTTCAGAAAGTTTTAACATCGTTTGTGTATGAAAAGCTAAACCAGAAATATAAGCATGATGAAATTTAGTCGCTGCCGGATAAAGGTAAAAATCATTTCCATATCTTTTAAAGATATCGAGCGTAATGGCTTTGATAACCGGATTTTCTAAGCGGTCTAAATAACCTTCGATCCCTTTTTTTAATTCAGATAGCGAAATCGGAGCGTACTCATAAAATGCACGCATTAACCGTTCTTTATCGTCATCATGAATCGTCATTTGACTCATCAATTCTACTTTTGAAGCTTTTAAATGAATCTTCTCTTTAAATTCAATCGCTTCAGCTTCAAAATAATAGATTTTATTTAACAGTAAAGTTATTTCTTTAGGGACTCTGACGATGACTTTATCTAAATCCTCGCAGGTTACATTAACCGGATATTCATCATAAGTCGATCCGTTCATCTGGTCGACCCGACCGAAAAACTGGTATTTCTTTCCTAATTCTGTTAACACATTCATCACCCTTACTTTTTAAATATATAAGTACCGATGTCGTTTATTTCATACGTACCGGCATCGATGATTTGGAATAAATTGCTTGAAGATAAATAGAAGCGATAATCTTCGGGGATAATAATCGTTTCTTTTGATTCAGTCGGTTTGAATAAAATGATTAGTTCTTCGCCATCGGTCAGTTTATACAAAATCGATTTTGACTGCAACACAATGACTTCCGCAAACGAATCAAGTTCAGAAGAAGCTTTCAGTTTGAAATTATCGCTTGTTCTTCTTAGTTCGATTAAGGCTTTAATGTATTCAACGTCATCAGCGTTCTCATCATATAACGACCAGTCGATAAGATTGATTTTATCTCCGGAGACGTATGAATTTTCGTCATCCTGCTTGGTCCGGTAAAATTCTTGTCCGGAATGAATAAAGGGAACTCCTTGTGATAATATAACCATCGAGGTAGCCAGTTTCTGTTGCTTCTTGATGAGCGAAATATCTTTTGTGATATGTAAACACTTGTCAAAAAAAGTACGGTTATCATGGCATTCAACATAGTTGATAGACTGGGTTGCATATTTAAACATGAAACGGTTATGTGCGCTGCCAAGCAGCATTTCTTTGACAATTGAAGCTTCTTCTACCCTTCCGGTCGCATATCCTTGAATTTCCGGAAAAAAAGTAGCTCCTTTAATCGTTTCACGGAATCGATCGTTGAAAAAACCAATCGTATAGATAACAGCTTTATTTCCCATGTGGGCCATTCTGTCAGCCTGGTTGGAAGAATACATTTTCCAGCCTTCTCCGTAAACGAGCAGATGCTCGTCGTTGTTATGAAGTTCCTGTCTTAGTTCATTCATGGTTTCGGTATCGATGAGTCCCATTAAATCGAAACGGAAGCCGTCGACCTTATATTCATTTGACCAGAACATTACGGAATCAATGATGAACTTTCTGATCATTTTACGGTGGGTGGCTAAATCATTTTGGCATCCCGAAACATTAGTATATATTCCTTCGCGGTCGACATGGTATGAATACCCAGGTATAAGCCGTTCGAATGGAAAAACGTCCGCATCAAAAACATGATTGAAAACAACATCCATGATAACGCCGATATTGTGCTGATGAAGGACGTCAATCATGGTTTTTAACTCATTAATCCTAGCATAAGGATCATCGGGATTTGACGAATACCATCCCGAAGGAACGTTATATTGCCTTGGATTATATCCCCAGTTATATAAAGCATCTTTACGACGCTCATCCACGCCGTCAAAATCAAATATCGGCATTAACTGAACATGGGTAATTCCGAGAGATTTTAAGTAATCAATACCTGCGGGTAATCCTTTTTTGGTTTTGATTCCTTTTTCGGTCAGGCCTAAATACTGACCTTTATGGATAAAACCCATATCGGGATCAATGGTAAAATCACGGATATTCATTTCATAAAGAACGGCATCAGAAGGATTTCCGCTAAAATCAATCTGATGGGTAATTTGGTAAGTTTTAGCTATATCGATAACATAGTTGTATTCTGCATTGGCATTTGAAGATATGCCATAGGGATCGCTAACAATTTGAGTTTTTCCGTTAACGTAAACATGATACCGGTACTGATAATTCTCTATATCCTGATTAATCACAATCCGCCATACTCCGAGATTTTGGTATATCAGTTCATGCGTGGTGACGACGCCTTTTGGTGAAACGAGTTCTAATGTCACTAACTTGGCAACGGGTGTCCAGATTTTAAACTTCGTTGATTCTTTCGAATAAGTGAAGCCCAAATCATTTTTTTTATAATAATAGATATTATCAAACAAATCGGTTCTGACAATTTTGCCAGTATATAATTCTGATTTTTCCCCTTCATCGCTGACGACGTGATAAATCATTTCAGGGTGAATATAAGCTGAAAATTCACATATTAATTTAATTTCGTCACCGATAGTATGTTTCTGTAATATTTTCAAATCGATTTCTTCATCATTTCCAACGAGCGTATATACGGTCTCTTGACGGAAATTGACGGAAGGGACAATGATGGTTAATTCATCAAAGTGATCCAAGTAACAATAATATTTTCTGGTATCCATTTTATTCTACACCTGTATTCTTCATTAAAAGTTTGTTTACGACATACTGTTTTATTGTCTGATAGTCATTATCAAGATTCAAAGTTATGACTTGATAAGTAATATCATCAATCAAATCGCCAATCAGTCTTGCGTCACTGAGCAGTTTAAGTTCAAGGATATCCTGGCCTTTAAAAGCCAAGTCGCAGGTTTTATGGATTGGCATTTTCTGAAAAAGCGACTGAATTAATGAAGACTGGTCATTATTCGGATTGATGATCATATTCAGCGTATTTGCGCTTAAACAGTTATCTATTCCGCGTGAATAAACCATTAATTCATTGAAATGATCTTCTTGGGTTACCGTCAAAAGATCGATTAATTCTGAAATCATCTGTAATTCGCGGTTTGATAACCGCCATACTTGAGACAAACCGGTTTTACTTAGGAACCCTGAAAGAGCCATAAATTCAATAAATGATATTTCGATATTTTCCTGTCGGTAAAGCAGTTCAAGCGATTGTTTAAATTCGGTGAATACATCGCCTATACCAGCCAGATGCATTAAACGAAGGGCTTTTAGGTGATATGAACCGCTAAAGAGTAATTTCATTTCCTGGACGATTCTTTCGTTCGCTATCTTTTTCAGGCTTTGTATGTTTGAATAGATGCTTTCGAACGTCAGGGTCTCGATATCGAATCCGAGTTTTGCGACAAAACGAAAAGCTCTCATAATCCGTAAAGCGTCTTCTTTAAACCGAACGTCAGGAATTCCGACGGTCCTGATTTTTTTATTATATAAATCTGAACGGCCGTGAAAACGGTCGATGATTTTTAATTCTTCATCCATCGCCATGCCGTTTATCGAAAAGTCCCGACGTTTTAAGTCGTCATGAATTGAATCGGTAAAATTAACAAAAGAAGGATGGCGGGAATCTAAATACTCTCCTTCTTTCCGAAAAGTAGTTACTTCAAACAGGGCATCGTCCTGAAATACTGTGACGGTCCCGTATTTTTCACCGGTTGATTTTGCATTAGGGAATATGCTTAATACCTGATTTGGTAAGGCTGAAGTGGCGATATCGATATCTGAACTTTTCGTCTTAAGTAAAAAATCACGGACAAACCCGCCGACGAAGTAGGCATCGTATCCATGTTCCTTTAAAGTCATGATGATTTTTTTACCAGAATCAATTGCATTAGTCATCCTATTCACCGCTGATATTATACCATGAAGACAATAACTTTTCTATTGTTTTTATATGCTCCCGTGCTATAATTTAGGAAGGTGATTAATATGCAATCAATTAAGTCTGTCGTCATTGAAGAGAATGAAATTAAAAAATCCAGGTTTATCGCTGTTCTTTATCCAGTAAATACTGAAGATAATATTATTGATTCTCTCTCCGATGCTAAAACGAGATTTCCTAACGCAACTCATTATTGTTATGCCTATATATTAGGAGATAATCAGGAAATTCAGAAATCCAGTGATGACGGCGAGCCTCAGAAGACAGCCGGAGTTCCCATCCTTGAAGTCTTAAAAAAACAAGCTTTAACGAACGTATTAGCTGTCGTTATCCGGTATTTCGGAGGAATTAAGTTAGGCAGCGGCGGATTAATCAGAGCTTATGCTTCTTCTACCAAGGACGCTATAAAAAGAGCGATTATGACTGAAGCAACCCGTTATCAGCAGTGCAAAATCGTCGTTGATTACGGCGTTGCGGGAGGTTTAGAATTTTATCTTCATTCCATAACCGAAACCCTAGAAAAAACTTATGGGGGCGATGTCATCACTTTCCATTTTATCATCAAGGAAAAAGATACGGATAAAATTGCGGAAATGGTCAGAAAATTATCAAATTTCCAGTCAGTCTTAATCAAAGAAAAAGAAGTTATTCGTTATATTTAAAACAAAGGCCCTGAATATTCAGGACCTTTTCTTATAATAACCCATTCATGTTTTCAAATAATGAGACTAGTGCATCAACGAACAAATAACCTAAGATAATCGAAAGCACCATAAAAATAAATTTAATCTGGTCACCGGAATTAGCCTTAAATATCTTTCCAAGATCGATTGCCTGTAATGCTTTGTAAATAAAAGGCGTAGCGACAAAGAAAAGAATTATCCGGGCAATCAGAAACACTTCATCATAAAACATATCCATCACTCCATAATAGCGTCGGGAACGAACTGATCCGACGTTAAATTTGTCACAACATTGATGACTAACTTGTTAGGCAGACAGACAATCGGCTCTAAAGCCGAATTGGTAGGTGGCTGTAACTCACATAAATCACGGGGACTGACCTGATAATCAACCTCGATTTTTTCATTTTGAACTAGTAATTTAATTCCGACGATATCATTTGCTTTGGCATAATCATCGTTTGACCATAACTCCGCCATCTCAGCTTCTGTCATAATGGCTCCGGGGACATAGAAGATGCCTTCTTCAGCTCTTCCGACGTTGACTAAAGATTGATACTGAGTATTATATACCGTATATTCATTGGTTTTTAAGTCAATCATTAAAATAAGCTGGTCCTGATAAAAGATTTTAGCATAAACGTTGCCGGTAGAACGTGAATTCTCGTATAACTTAAACCCAAATAAGGCAACGAGACCAATTATTAATAAAATACCGATAAAAATTAAATCGTTCTTTTTCACTGTCTCGCCTCCTTTGTTCTGAAACATCACTATTATACACAATCTTGATGATTTTTACAACGGACAACTTCCGATATTCGTTGGCAGACAACCTTTTTTTTGATATAATGATAACGGTGATTTTAATGAAGAAAATACTGTTAAGTTTTATCCTATTATTAACGGCTATAAGCCTGACTGCCTGTACAGCTGAACCCAATCCTGATTATTGCGTCGAAGGAGCTGTAAAAGGGGTATACAAGTGTACCAAAACATGGTCAACAATGTTTGACACGACGGTGTCGTTGACGTTTTATTTGGCGCCAAAAGAACGATATGACGTCGAAAAAGTTTTTACTGACGTGGAAGCTATGTTATTAAAATATCATCAGTATTTTGATAAATACAATGAATATTCCGGTGTGAACAACGTCTACACCATCAATGCAAATAATCAAGGCGTTACGGTCGTCGATCAGGAATTGTTTAATGCGCTGAGTTACGTTTTAACCAATGAAAGATCGGTTAAAGTAGGTAATACTGCGATGTTCAATATCGCCTTAAATCCCGTTTTAAAGGTATGGCATGACGCCAGGGAAAATCCGTTATGTACTTCTTTTTTAGGAATAGATACCTGTCCGGTTCCCACGGAGGAAATGCTTTCGCAATCATTCAATATTAATCCTGACGACATCATTTTAAATGCCGATATGTTATCCGTTTCTTTTGCCAAACCTAATATGTCAATCGATTTAGGAGGTTTTGGTAAAGGATATGCTTCGGAAATCGTGACGGATTATCTTGATGATTTAGGGTATTCTTATATTTTAAATGCTGGGAATTCTAACGTCAAAGCCGGCGGAATTAATCCCAATAACAACGACGGATTTTATTACATTGTTTTATTAGAACCTACTTTTGAACCATTCGGAAACTCCTATTACGTAACTTTAAAAGTTCCCGAAGAGATGTCAATTGTAACATCCGGCAACTATCAGAGATATTTTATCGGCGCTTCCGACAGTTTATATTATAATCACATTATTGACCCAAGAACATACCTGCCCGGCGGCGATTTGGAAAACCCGACGGCAGTCACGGTGTTATATGAAGACGGCGGAATGGCAGATATCTATTCTACGGCAATCTATTTACTCGGATATGAAGACGGTCTTGCTTATGTAGAAAGTATAGAAGGATTAGAGGCTATCTGGTATTTGCCGGACGGTAATGTATCTTATTCCAGCGGTTTCAGTCAGTATATCTATCAGCTTAACCAATAAAGACGAGGACGGTTATCTGAAGTGATAAGATGTTAGTAGACACAAAAAAAGTGTTTATTAACATCTTTTTTGTATTGTTCCTTTTTTATAAAAAAACAACTCATTCGAGTTGTTTATTCGCGTTCTGGATTCATCAACTGATTGTGAAAAATATCAATCATTTTTTTACCAACCAGTCCGGTCAGGATTCCGGTCGGAATTGAGATGAGAATCATATAAGGTAAATAATAGATTAACGTTGGAGTATCGAGGACGACGATTGCCATCGCAATCTGTCCGACCATATGCATGAGTGCTCCGGTAACGGAAACAGAGACGATTGATAATTTTGGTAATCGTTTGATGGCGATCATTGCCAGATAAGCGATAATTCCGCCAGCTAACGACATTAACGAGGTCGGCGTAAACAGTCCGGAATAAATCAGTGAAACGATAAAGATTCTTAAGATTGAAACGATAAACGCTTCTTTTCCGCCATAAATATATAAAACGACTAAAGTAATGATATTGGCTAATCCAAGTTTAACTCCCGGGATAATAAACAGGGTTACGGAAACCATTGATTCCACAATCGATAAAACGATTGAAATGGAAATCATGATTGCTAAAAAAATAATTTTTCTCAGTTTCATCGATTTAATCACCTTTGTTATTTTATCATGTAATTGAGGAGAAGACAATGAAAAAAATAAGCTTTTAGTAAGCTTACTTTTTCACCATGTAATATCGGTAGGCCATAATCGTCGGCCAAAATAATAATGCAATCGCCACAATCACAAACCATAAAAATTCTTTAAAAAAAGCATAAAACGTCAAATTAATAAATACCGTTAAACCGACAATGATAAAATAACTGAAGATTGAAAAACTTAACTGACTTTTCCTTTTTTTAATCGTCTGGGCTTTTAATACCGAAGCCTGATCTGAAAAAGCGTCTAAAACATCTTCTGTTGAACCGAATTCCTTAATTGAACGGTCGATGGCTTCTTCAACCGGAGTACCCTGTTCAATTAAGTCTTCTACTTTTTCTTCTAAAGATATCGTCAGAATTTCAATGAGTTCTTTTTTATCCTGATCGTTAAAATAGTCTTTTAATAATTTAGATACAAATCTTTTGATTTTATTCATGAATATCACTTCCCAAAATCGCCACCATGATTTCTTTTAATAAGATCCATTCAGAAATCATCTCTGTGTAGTAAGCTTTACCGAATGGCGTAATTTTATAGTAGCGTCTTTTACCACCGTGTGATTTCTCACCCATATAGGAAGAGATAAGTTTACGACCTTCTAACCGCTGAACAACGGAATAAAGAGTCGCTTCTTTGATGTCGAATTTTTCTTTCGTACGCGTTTTTATTTCATTGGCTAATTCATAACCGTACATATCTTTTTCCATTAACAGTTTTAATATTAATGTGTCGATATGGCCACGAATAACATCACTAGAAATCATTTAATGCTTTAATACATATCCAATCGTCATCGCTTTTGGTCCACAGTGTGCACCAACGGCGGGCGTTAACAGATAGTCCTTAATTTCTTTTAACTCTGGTCTTGCCTGAAGAACTTGTGCCCGGGCATAATCTACGCCTTCGGGATTATTGGCATGAATGATAAAAGCTTCGACATCTTTACCTTCAGTTTCTTCTAAGAATTTTTCAATGACTCTGTCAAGGGCTTTATGGAACGTACGGATTTTTTCAACCGTTACAACCGCTCCGGTTTTATCGATTTCCAGTAAAGGTTTGATTTTTAAGACGTCAGCTAAAAATCCGGCTGCGTTCGATAAACGACCGTTTTTAACCAGATAACGAAGATCGCTTACTGCGAAATAAATATGATTGTTGTCACGGATAAACTCAAGTTCTTTCACGATTTCATCCATTGATTTTCCGGTTTTAGCCATTTCATGAGCAATAAAAGCCATTTTGCATTGTAAGTATCCGACTGTTTTCGAATCAAAAACAGTTACTTTAACGCCTTCAACCATTTTTTTCGCAATCATCGCATTTTCATATATTCCACTCATCTTTGAAGAAATGGTAATGAACAGAACTTCGTCACATCCGCTATCGCGAAGTCTTTCATAAGCTTCAAGCATCGTGCCGGTTGACGCCATTGCCGTTCTGGGAAATAAAGAAGCATCTGACTGAATCATGTCGTAGAATTTATCGGCGGTTAATTCTTCATAATCGATATATTCTTTTCCACCCATTATAATGGTCGATCGAATTACTCCAATTTCATAGGGATGGGGAATATAATCAATCGCTGAATTCGTACATACTAAAACACCAAGTTTATTCATGGATAATCTCCTTTTTATTGATGATAAGATTCTATCTTAATTATACAGTGTATCGAATTTTTGTCAATGAAATCAATGATTCCTTACTGACGATAAGATCTAGGCTGATCACTTTTTCTTGGTTTAGATATTGATAGTGAAGCGCGTTTCCCTTTTAGTTTCGTATTATTCAGTTTTCCCATGATTTCATCTTTAAATTGTCCGGGAACGCTGAAGAATGAGAATTCCGTTAATATGGCGATATTCTGTACGTCTTTCCGATTCATTTTAATCTTTGAACAGACGAAATCTAAAATATCGGAAACCGTCAAATCATCTTTTTTGCCGAGGTTCAGATGGAATCTTGCCTGTGAAGAATCCTCTTTTCCACCCCAGGTTTTTTTCGTTTCAAACTCTTCATTGATGTCTTCAACGTTGGCTTCAACAGAACTCTTTGATTCAATCATTTTTAATAAAGCGACGATAATCTGATCTTCAGTCATCGTTGCCTGAATCATTTTATTCATCATGGCGTACTGAGCTTCGAAATTCGTATCTGAAGCGACTAACGCCTGGATTTTATCGATGACTTTTTGGTTTTTGACATCTAATACTTTATCATATGTCGGAATGCTTCTTTTCTTAATTTTTGTTTTAGTAATTCGTTCGATTTCTTCGATTTGTTTTAATTCACCCTTAGAAACTAAGGTGAAAGAATAACCGATATTACCGATGCGTCCTGTTCTTCCAATCCGGTGAACATAATAATCGGCTTTTTCAGGAACGTCATAATTGAAAACCGCTTCAACTTCTTTGATGTCTAATCCTCTGGCAGCGACATCAGTTGCGACCATCACGTCGATAATGCCATTATGGAATTTTTTTAAGACATCAAGTCTTGTCGTTTGAGGTAAATCACCGTGAATTTTATCGCAGTTGACGCCGCGTTCGATTAATTCCTGCGTTAACTCGTCAACCTGAACTTTGGTATTACAGAAGATTAACGATAATTTCGGACGGTAGACGTTAAGCAAACGGTAAATTGCTTCTGTTTTATTCTCGCGTTTGACTTTATAGTAATATTGATTAACATCCTGATTGGTAGCGTCTTCGCCGATGACCTTGATAAGTTCCGGATCAATCATGTAACTTTTAGCTAAAAACAAAATTGATTTAGGCATCGTCGCAGAAAACATTAACGTCTGTCTTTCAGTCGGTACGGATTCAAAAATCCGTTCAATGTCTTCTTGGAATCCCATTTTTAACATTTCATCTGCTTCATCTAATACCATGAACTTCAGATGATCAAAACGAATGGTTTTGCGTTCAAGATGGTCAATCGTTCTTCCGGGAGTACCGATAATAATTTGTGGTTTCTTTTTGAGTTTATATAACTGATTAGTGATGGGATCGCCGCCGAAAACCGTTACGATTTTGCAGTTAGGTATATATTTAGCCATTCTCATCATTTCATCATGAATCTGAACTGCCAGTTCTCTTGTCGGTGCTAAAACCAACGCCTGAACGACATCCTGCGTAAAATCCAAACGTTCTAGAATCGGAATGCCGAAAGCTGCAGTCTTACCTGTTCCGGTATGAGAGTGTCCAATGACGTCTTTTCCGGCTAATAACAGGGGAATCGTTAATTCTTGTATTTCAGTAAAAGCATTGAACCCCATTTCTTCAATTGCTTGTTTAATTTCATTTCTAATTTCAATATTTAACTCCATATATCTCTCTTCTTTCAATTATATTTATTTATCTGATAAGTTATTATAACATAACTTGAACCTTTAATTAAGGTAGTGGTCAAAAAGCAAACAAAAAGCCAGCGTTTCGCTGACTCTAGTTTTTGTTTAGAATCGTTACGCCATTTTGAATGAGATGCTTCGCAGTTATACCCATACCTGTGATTTTATTCCCTGTAAAGGTACCATCATAGATTTCGGTAAACCCACAAGAAGGCGACCCATCTTTCAAAATAGCCTTCGTCGATTGGTGTTTTTTCATCATTTCAAGTGTCACCAATAGACCGCGTTGAAAGCAACAGCTCACATCCTGACCTTGTTGGTTCAGGATGCGTCCGTCTTTTTGAATCTCCGAAGGGATTCGGGGTGTCGGTAATCCGCCAAATTCTTCTGGACAGATCGGTAACACGATATTGTCTTTAATTAAATCGACAATTTTCGGATCAAGATTGTTTTTGCCATTGTATTTGCAATGATATCCCAGTAGGCAGGCGCTAACAGCTATGACTTCTCTCATAATAGCAACCTTTCATTATAAAATAATTAGGCAATTAGAAGGAATCGATATCGATATTAATCTTTTTGCCAAGCCTAGACGCCGAAGCGTAGACAATTGTCCGGATTGCATTAGCAATCTTCCCACCTTTGCCGATGACACGGCCAAGGTCTTCTGCATTCACAAGTACCTGAATGGTCATTGAGGTTTCGTCTTCAGAAAATTTCTTGACGACCAAGTCTTCGGGATGAACGACTAATGGCGTAACCAAATCTAAGATTACCTTTTCGAAATTTACAGCCATTTTACATATCCCCGATTACTTACTTTTTTTTGCTTCAGCATACTCAGCGATGATGCCGTCTTTCGATAAAAGGTCTTTAACAGTATCGGTTGGTTGAGCGCCAACATTTAACCATTTCATTACCAATTCTTTATCGATTTGAACGAATGCCGGTTTTTTGGTTGGATCATAAAGACCAACGATCTCTAAATATCTACCGTCACGTTTTTTTGAAGCTTCAGCGGCTACGATTCTGTAGAACGGACGTTTTGTCGTTCCGAATCTTTGAAGTCTGATTTTAACCATGGTATCCCTCCTATTTTCAAAATCACGAGTATTGTATCAAAATTAATCTATCCTGTCAAGTAAAAAATATTAACAGTTAATAATTATTCTTTGAAGGTATAACTAGCAAAATCCATTTGCGATTCTTCAACCTTTTTACAAGCTTTCATCGCTTCAATCTGCTTAAATACACGTTCAAAAATCTGACTATCCAAATACCCAGTGAGATAATTTCTTTTCTCATTTTTGTAAACAACATGTACCCCTAGTTTTTCAACTTCGGGAATGATTTTTGTAGTCGTAAAATATACGACGATTCCTTTGCGACTGACCATTATGTTTATCCTTTCGTATGACACGAGTGCGTCTGATTTGAACTGACAAGGCACTCATTAATAATAGCTGTTATTTCGCGTGAAATATCATGAAGATATAAATTTAATTTCAATAAGGCATCCTGATATTTCTGGTAAGCTTCAGTTTGAAATAGAAGTGTTTTCGCTTCGGTATAATTCGTTTTTGCTTGAACGTATCCGGGATGATATCTTCCATATCGCGATATTTCTTCAAAACTTTTTTTGGTTTCGTTAAATTTGTCTATGAGCGGTAAAATATCAGCGGTATTGTAATCATTTGAAGCAACGAGATAAGACTGATATAGTTCGCTTTTTTTGATTTCATCGACTGTTTCATAAGCAAGATCGATTAGTTGTATCCGGTCCAATTTTATCACCTATCAATAATTATAACATAAACAGGCTATCTTTCATTGAGAATAAGTTTAAGTTCCTGTTCTGTAAGCTCGCGGTAATCTCCATACTGTAATGTTTCATCAAGCTCTAAATTACCTATCTTTTCACGTTTTAAATTGATTACTTCATATCCTATCACTTCAAACATTCGTTTCACCTGATGAAATTTTCCTTCGCTAATTGCTATCCTGCAAGTGTTATTTTCAACGTCGAATATTTTAGCCGGTTTCGTCTGATACGGTTTTTCTGCGCCGTCTTTGATTGTGACTCCTTTTTCTAACTGATGATACTTTGTTAAGGGTTGGTTTAAGGTCACAAAATACGTTTTATCTATATCGTTTTTCGGACTGATGACTTTATGAAGAAAATCACCATCATTTGTTAAGACGATTAATCCTTCCGTATCAACGTCAAGCCTGCCGCAGACGTTGAGTACAAAGCGGTTATAAGGTTCTTCTAGTAACGATAGATAAGTTGGATATAAACCGTCATTTGCCGCACAAATGACTCCTTTAGGCTTATTCATCATGAGATAGAGATTTTCTTTATAAAAAACCACTTGATCATCAATCTGTATTTCATCTTTCAAAGGATTGATCGTCATACTGACGTCACTGATAATTTGATGATTCACTTTGATTCGATGCGATTTAGCAAGGGCTTTGATATCATTTCGTGATCCGTATTTTAAATTTGCTAGTATTTTGTCAATCCTCATTTTCATCCCTCATTTTTATGTCGTATAACTCGTATTTTGTGTAAACTCTTAATATTTCGCCAACACTCCACGCCTGCGTATAACAGCCTCTTGATATCTGACCATTCAGACCATCAAAGATTTCAGCGATCCCGTTTAAATTATACTCATTCATGTGTTTTACAAAGCGAAGACAAAGATTTCTTGCATATCTTTTTGCTCCATCAGTCGAATCATGAGCGTAAATATAGGCGTCGATATATCCGCCTAATAAAAATGGCCAGACTGTTCCCATGTGATAAGCAAAATCTCGTTTTTCTAGCGGGCCTTCATATACTGGTTTAAAACGCGGATCTGACTTTGCTAAAGTTCTTAATCCATAAGTATCCAATAGTTCAGTTTCAATAACTTTCAGAGCTTCTCTTGCTTCATTTTTCGATAGCAGTGGATATTCTAAAGCCATAGCATAAATCTGATTGGGTCTAATGGAATCATCATCAGGGTCAACGACATCGTTCAGGCAATTTGTTTTTAAATTCATGAACTTCTCTTTAAATGATTTTTTTACCTGATCAGCAAGTTTTATATAGTGTTCCGGATTCTCTTTAGCATAAATTGCAAATTCCGAAATTATCAGCAAACTATTATACCATAAAGCATTTATTTCAACGGGTTTTCCGTGTCTTGGCGTCACAACGACTCCGTTGATTCTGACATCCATCCAGGTAACCTGATCTAAACCTGATCCGGCGGTGATTAATCCGTCGTTATCCATTTTTATTGAGAAGTCAGTTCCATGTTCATAGGCAAAAATAATCTTCTTCATCACCGGATATAAATCGTCTAAAATAAAGGATAAATCTTTCGTAGTCTGAAAATACCGATGAATCGCCTGAAAATACCATAGTGAAGCATCGACCGTATTATATAAAGGTTCTTGTCCTCCATCAGGAAACATGTTGGGAATTAGACCGTTTTTTTCATAAGATGCAAAAGATTTTAAAATCGATTTTGCTTCTTCAAACCGTTTCGTCGCAAGGCATAATCCTTCTAAGGCAATCATGGTATCTCTGCCCCAGTCGGTAAACCATGGCAATCCGGCTAAAATAGTTGAGGCATCGGTCGATTGGCGATAACAGATAAATTGATCGGCCGCAATGATTAAATCAATGATGAAATCATTAGTGATTCCAACATTATTTATTAATTTCTGATGACGATTTTTATAATCATCAATTACTGATTGAGCATCAAAATCATGGGTTTCTGAAGTTGATGCGATAACTGACAGTCTTAGAACTTCATGAGGTTTTAAATCAAGTTTAATTTCAAATGGAAGCGAATAGGAATCAAGTCGTTTATCGCCCGTCGACTGATCAAATTCATGATAAATACTATTTACCTGTTTTGAGAAACGCTTATCAATGACCCCTTGCGAATGATAAATGATAAGCTGTTTGTTTCCCGATACTACTTTGACTTGGTTAGGTGATTCTATGGTCTGAAACAGATGGGATGAGGGTGACGAAACATCACCGTGACTTCGAAAATTCAAAACCGGAGAAATCGCGAATTTCAGAGGATTTCTTCCATTTGTTATTTCGTAATGAATCGCCACGCAGTTAGACATATATACCGGTGCGATGGTTTTCTCAAAAACGACGTCTTTTATAGCATAAGTATAAGTAGGTACTCCGTCAAACCGAAAATGTTCAAGGTGCTGATGACCTTCATAGTTCCCGTCTAGTGTTATCTGTGAAAGCGTTGAAAATTCGTGGGACTGAACAACGATTCTTTCTGTCGTATTGACCAATGTCAATTCACGGTTAATCGGTGGTGTTTCGGAAGCGATTAAATATCCGTGATGATGTCTGAAAGTTGAATTCCATGCAGTTCCCGATGAATATCCGCCATTTCCGATCGTCATGACCCACTCGGGCACTTCTGAGGAATGAAATTTTAATAATTGCTCTTTTGAAAAATCATAATTCATAATCATCACTCCCATTTATTTATTTTATCATAAAATCTTGATTCTCGACACATTATTCAAAGCATTCTGATTCTCACTTTTTAAATTATTGTGATATAATAATCGTGGTGATAAAAATGATTTTAATGAAAGATATCTTACAGGAATTTGAACCTATTCTCCATAAACGTGCAATTGAAGTTGCCCTGCCATTATCGGCTGAAGATCTCCATACCATTCGTGAAATGATGGATTATGTACATAACTCTCAAAACGACCAGATGGTTGAACAATACGGACTCAGACCGGCAGTCGGTCTGGCTGCTCCTCAAATTGGCGTTTCAAAAAGAATGTTTGTGATGTCAACATATGATGACTTAGGTACAACATTGCATGAGTATGCCGTTGTGAATCCGAAGATTTTATCAGCTTCTGAAGAAATGACTTATTTGCCTGGCGGTGAAGGTTGTTTATCGGTAGATGAGGCAAAGAACGGATTAGTTCCAAGATCTAAACGGATTAAAGTACGTTTTCATTTGGTCAACCTTGAAACGGGCGAAACAAATGAAACACTATTAAAACTTCAGGATTTTGTTGGCATTGTATTTCAGCATGAATTCGATCATTTAAACGGCATTTTGTTCGTTTCAAAAGTGAAAGATGCGTTACCGAACATCAAGCCGATTGAATTTACCGATGAAGAATAATGAAGATTCCGTTTGGAATCTTTTTTTTGTGCTTTTTATGATATAATAATTTTCAAGAAGGAGGGATATAATGCGTTACAAATATGTTGCTATACCTTTTATTCTTGGCATATTTTGTTTATTTACTTTTCAGATAATTTCGTTCTTCCCTTCTGAAAATAATACGGTCCTCTATCTGACTTTCCTCGTCCCAACAGGGTTAATCCTCATTGGATTATCTGTCCTTTTAATTATCATAAAAATGATACTCGTTATTAAAAAACCGTAAAAAAAGACAAACTTTATCCGAGTTTGTCTTATTTATTTATTTTTTCATAAATTCAGCGAAGCGTGTTCCATAAGCTTTAATGTCTTTTATCTGATCGACGGATGGGTTAAATTTGATTTTTAACGGTTCCATGACTTTCATCTTCAGTTGTGATAAGCGCTGCGATACGAATTCTGATCCTTCACCGCTCCAGCCATAGGATCCGAAAGCCGCAGCCGGTCTTCCGCCATGCACTGTGCCGTTTAATGAAGACAATACATCCCATACCGGTTTTACAGTATCACCTACGATAGTGGTTGTCCCAATAAGAAAAGCATCTGATGCTTCAATTCTTTCGATGACATGTGATAACGGCGTTTCAACCAAATCATACAGTTCAACGTCGGCCTTATCTGAATAATACTCTAAAATGCCTTCTTTGATGGCATCAGCCATTTTTGCGGTATAACCGTAAGCGGATGCATAAGGAATGACAACTAATGGCTGTGGGTTGATTTTACGCGGTTTAGCCCATTCGCGGTAAACGATTTTGCATTCTTCCAGATTCGTTTCATCGACGACAGGTCCGTGTCCGGTTAATACGTATTTTATTTTCAAAGGATCAATTTTATCTAAGGCTTTATTGACATATTTTTTAAAAGGAGACATGATTGAATCGAAATAATGTTTTAAAGCAAAACGGTAATCACCGATTTCTTTAACATTTTTCGCAAGCACCCCTTCAAAGGCATAATGGGCACCGAAGAAATCGCAGGTAAAAAGCATTTCATCTTCTTTCAAATAAGTAAACATGGTATCAGGCCAGTGTAAAAATGGCAACGGAAAGAAAGTTAAAGTCCTGTTTCCTAAAGAAATTTCCAGACCTTCTTTAGCAGGAATTGATTTAAATGGGCGGTTAATAATTTCTTTAATATTATTAATACCGGCTGTCGTCGCAATGACGGTTAGATTAGGATTAATTTCGATTAATGAAGCGATAGAACCGGCATGATCGGGTTCTGTGTGGTTCATGATTAAATAATCAATTGTTTTAATATCGCATAAGGAACTGAGTTTGGCAATGTAGTCTTCTTTAAAAGTAACTTTTGTTGTATCGATAAGGGCGGTTTTTTCACTGCCTTTAACAAGATAAGCATTATAGGTTGTACCAAACTTGGTTTCCATAACAATATCAAACACGCGGAGATCGTAGTCGTTGACTCCAATCCAAAATACATTTTTTTCTATTTCAAAAACATTTGTCTGCATATTGTTTCACCTCGTGATAATTATACTAAAAATGAAGGTTTTTAACAATTGAAATGCCTGATAAATGCTTAGAAAAATTGATTGTTTCATCAGACAAATCACAAGCAATAGTATATAAAAAATAATACATAATTTCTAGAAATAAAAAAGTGTGAGAATATCTCACACCTAAAAACGATTAATTTGGAGGACTCAGTCGGATTTGAACCAACGATCAGGGAGTTGCAGTCTTTTGTC
>CALEZX010000062.1 GCA_937928185.1 uncultured Caryophanales bacterium | reverse complement strand
ATACAAACGCTTACATCCAAAGAATATTATAACATAATTTCAAAAAATGTCTCCTTAAATTTGACTGAATCCATAAAAAAATACTCAATAACTGAGCATTTTACTGATCGACTCTTAATTGGTTATAAATGCCTGATGAATTGTTCCGGAGAATTGATAAATTGCTTTAGCAATTTGATGCTCTCAATATCCTCATAATTGATTTTTCTAATTCCGTCGGGTTGTATATCATATAACAGTGCATTCGGATAACTCATCAAAATCGGTGAATGGGTTGCGATAATAATTTGACATTTCGCTTCAACAGCCTGTTTTATCATCGCAAGCAAAGTTAATTGATTTTGCGATGATAAAGGCGTTTCTGGTTCATCTAATAACAATAACTGACTCGGTTTCATTCTTGAAGCAAAAAAATCAAGATACGCTTCACCATGTGATCTTTTGGTCAAGTCATATTCGTACATAGTATTCAGTTCATATAATGTTTTTTCGTAAGGTGTCCTAGCCTGTATTTTTGAATAATCAGATTTGTTTTTATATTCGATTTCGATTTTTGATAATTCTTTATAAGCATCCTGTTTCTCTTTTTGCAGATAATGCAGATAAGTAATAAAAGCTTCTGCCTCAAAAAAATAACCTAAAGGTCTTGATGTATGATATACAGGTTTGATAATTTTAGTATTTTTGTTTACCGATTTAAACCCTTCATAATCAACAGATTGAATTCGGTAGAGATTTAATGCATCGGCGATTAATTTCATTAATGTCGATTTCCCTGAGCCATTATCACCTGTGATGATCACGACGTCTTCATTGAACAACAACTCATCAGTTGCTTTTAACCAAGGCATTGTATAAGGATACTCAGAAATGTCGTTTGAGATATTGAAAATAATCGATTTTAAGTGAACCAAACTACCACTTCCCTACAATTAAATTAATTATAATTCGTAACGTTTTCCTTTAGAAAAAACGACTCCATCAGTTAATTTAATTTCTAAAATAATTGTATTTTCATCCTGAAAATCATTATGACCGTTATTAATCCATGAGGAAAAAGCATCTGTCAATTGTCTGGCGATATCTTCGTTTTCTTTTTTGCCAAAAAAACCTAAATTTACGGCTTTCCCATGTCCTGTGAACCATTCGCCGCTAATGGCTACCAACGGATTTAAACTGATTTGTCTCATTTTGTTTGATAAAGCATAGGTAATTACATAAAAAGATCCATCGATGTAAAAACTGTCGACAGTACGGCAATAAGGAATGTTATTTACGCTTGTGGCGATACTGATTAAACTATCTTTTGAAAATCGTTTAGTCATAATTTCGTTAAATAATGTATTCATGACAAAATTCCTTTAATCATTTACAGACGGTAAACTCTGTCCATTCAATATGGTTATATTGCATGATATCAGACGATTTAACCATCCCGATACTTTCATAAAAGCCAATTGCATCCTCATTATAACAAAGATACATAGCAATGTTTTTTTCTCCGCCCGCTTCTTCGATGGCCCTCATTATTAACTGCCGCCCTATTCCTTGATGAAGAAACGAACGGTCGACGCCTAAATCGGTGATAAAAAGCCAGTATGCAAAGTCAGTTATCCCGAAACAGATCCCGACAATCTTATTATCTTCATCTCTCGCAACCAAGCTCAAAGAAACATTTTTAACCAGTTTATTAATTCTTTCTTCAAATCGTTCCTGCGGATACTGTGAACCTAAATCGGTTCTCGATAAAAAGTCGATATACGCTTCAGCTGAAATCCGTTCATTATTCAATGTAATCATGATTTCATCCCCAATTCAGATTAAACCAATTCGCTTATTAATATTTGCATACAGCTTAAGTTTAAAAAACGATATTATAACATTAATTATGATGTTTATCTATTTTCTGTTTAACTAAATTAATCCTGATTTACAAGCAAAGGACTAAAGATTGTTTCCGTCCAACGATGCATTCCCTGAATAAACCATTCTTCTTGATAATATCGGGAATGCTGCGCACCAATAAACAACAGTACACTAAATGCTAAAAATATCTTAGCATCTTTAGAGCTGATACTCTCATTTCCTTGATGAAATCCTTCAATAATTTTCAATAAATCATCGTCACTTGAGTAGTTTGATGCAATCATCCCGCATTCCTGAGCATATGCTCCATATCCCGCCAGAGAAAAATCGATAGGAACTAAACTTCCTTCAGAATCAATGATATTGCCAAAGCCTAAATCTGCGTGAATAACGTCATAATTATCAGAGTCTTTTAATTTTAATATTGTCATACGAATCTTATTTAACATTAATATGCAGATATTTCCCTGTTCGGTATTAATATGATTCATATTTACTGCCTCTTGAATCTTTAGTTTCACACGATCAACCATCAATTCATCGTATTTAGGCAGATTTCCCATAAATCCTTTCATCGCTTTATGAAGTCTTGTCGCCATTAAAGCAATATCATATGCTCTGGATTTGGCGGTTTCTTTACTCAAAGCATCTCCTTCAATCCATGACAGGACTGTAACTAGTTCATGATTTGAAAGCGTTGTAATATATTCACCTTTTTTATTTTTTATGGGTTTTTGAATAAGCATATCGCTTTTATTGTTTATATATAGCAGTAAGTTTACCGCTTCGCTAACGCGGTCTTTCGGAAATAAAGACAGATCAAAATCTTTTTTAGGAATATGAATTCTTAAGACGTATTTCTTTTTACCATCTTGAATTTTATAGGTCATATTTTCATTATGACGGATAAAATCAGAGATAGGATTTTCAAAGTCATAAAGAGATAACGCTTCTTTTAGTAACTCATCCATGAGATTCTCCTTTTCTTTATCTTACTATTTTTAGAACTAGTTAAACTATTAATTCTGCAGTCAAAGAAAAACAACTAAAAAAAGTAAAAGACTTTGATACATAGGAACGTATCAAAGTAATTCATACAAATAAAGCCCTTCTTTCTGCGTATTATGGTCAAAAACACAGAAAAATTCTATACTATCAAATGCTTA
Source organism: uncultured Caryophanales bacterium (assembly GCA_937928185.1). GTDB lineage: Bacteria > Bacillota_I > Bacilli_A > Izemoplasmatales > Hujiaoplasmataceae > UBA5603. The sequence goes on along the minus strand of CALEZX010000062.1, from coordinate 6,791 downwards.
GTCTTCGTTATAATTTCTTAACGGGACATATTTAGATACTTTATCGATATAGTCTTGATAGGCTGGATACTTCTTTAGTGAAATCCCTTCAGAAAAAGCTGAACTGCCAATAAATAATAATATCAAAAACATCGAACCAACCAATGTCCAATTCAAGATGAGATAATTCGTTACACCAGCGCTGATACAAAAGAAATATATAACAACCCAGATTGATTGCTCTGAAAAATAATTAGGGTGTCTTGAACGGCCCCATAAACCAAATGTGTTAAAGCCTTTATTATAAGGACTTGGTAAATCTTCTAATTTCATTCCTTGAGCTAATAGTTTATATTTTGTGGTTTGGAATGACATTTGCTGTTTATCAGCAACTGTTTCTAATATAATGAATCCGAGGACTAATGCAGCGATAAATGCATCAAAGACGCTAAATATTACGGTCGATTCCATTACTGCAAGCATTGGTAAACAAATCGCAAGCACCAGTGCATTTTGATATACAGAGATAAAAATCAAATCAAAAAACGCCCATTTCCATCGCTTATTTAATTTTGGATTTTCTCTTAAAACAATCCATCTATAGTCTTCTTCACCAGACCAAAACTTAAGTGAATAAGCACCTTTTTTGGCAAAATTAAGCGTTAATCTGACCCCCCAAATGGTAATAAGAATTGCCATCACCGTCAAACGAAGATTCATACCACTTTTTACCGCAATAATCCAGGCATAAACGATTGGTAAGATTGACCATAGCTTATCCATTTGCGAATTATTTCCTGTGATTTCGCCAACGATAAAACAATATGCTATGCTAATAACACAGATGATAATGAGTGTTTGTAGTGTATCAGACTGAAGTCCGTTAAGTTGAACTCCTCCCAAAAGTAATGCTAATGCAGATAATCCAAGTGTTATAAATACAGTCAATATTGTTCCAATATTTTTTTTCATATGCTTCTCCTGTATATTCATGTTATTGGGTTAATTATTGATTCAATTACTTTACTTAAGGTTCTAGTTTTTCGTCTATTTTTAGTATTTTAACATAATATTGAATTTCTATCTAGTGGTTATATTAAAGTATTTAATTTAAATTTTATTTTATTTAAAATAAAATGAAATTTTAAAAGATTAAAACTATCAAAATTTCGCAAAAAAAATGGCCTAATACGATTGTATTAGGCTAGCTATATCATATGTCTATGGTAACCGATACTAATACAATTTAGAACACTATCGAATTTATAGCCCCCCTGAAATACTGATATTTAATAATAAAGCGTACCGTGATTTTTAATCTATTAGAGGAAAATCATTGATTATCCAATGAAACAATATCCCGTTTTCAAACAATAAATAGCCTTTTATTGTCCCGTTTTCCAATATTATAAAATTTAACAATCTCTAAAGATTTGCTTTGAAATAGTTCAACTACTTGTTTTGACCTCAAGAATATTGTTCTCAATAGGTTTCATGGATTTCACCTATAACCGCTTCGTATATGTATCCATAATGTCATAATTACCACCACTGATGTCACTATTTGTCACAATTTTCAAACTTCTGATTTCAATGCCACTGCTAAATTTGAAGGTTATACTTTTATCTCTATGAACAATATCACTTTAAACAACAACATCCATATTGGCTCGTTCCATTCCGAGAGTTTATCATCTACACGCTTTAAGTTTGATATAAATGCTTTCAAATTAAGTTTTTTGATTTTCTTGTTATCTCTGGCTTTGATGAGTTCATTATGTTTTTGTTGAGTTCTCTCATAACGATTTGTGAGTTTGGTATACTTCTTATTGTACTCATCTTGAGTCATGCTGGATTTTAGTTTTCTTTTGTTAACTTGTTTAAGAGTTCTGAAATAACAAGCAACTCATCATTTTTGATTCTCTTTTTGTTTCTTATGGTCAAGTTGAAAGCTTTGATGAATTTGAGTTTGATATCTTCTTCCGTGAGATGTGGTGTATGACACGTTTATTTTCCTTTATCAAACTTGCGATTATACTGATAAACGAACCTGGAGTATTTGCTGTTTGAGTGTCACTTCTTTTTGCCATAAAACCCACCACAATCTTCACAGGTGAATTTGGATGCGAATACATCGCTTGATGAATACTTCGATTCCAGTTCATCTCTTCTTGCTAGGTCAATCAGAACTTGCTCCCACACGTCTGGATTAATAATGATTGGATGATTGTTTTCAACTTAATACTGTGGAATCTGTCCTGTATTCTTGACTAACATATGATTAAGATAATTGATCGTATATTTAGGGCATTTTAGCTAAATTAAAGCACAAAAAAAGGCCTGATTATTGTATCAGGCCTATTCTATTTAGCTGTCTATGGTAACCGATACTAATACAATTTCGTACGTATAATTAAAAACTGTAAGAATTAGATTCTTTACCTACATCTTCATAAGCTTTGATTATTATATTTGTTCATCTTTCAACATGCTTTCTATTTATATGATCGTATTTTTTGATGAATTTAGAAGCCTTGATTGCCGTTGACTTTCTGTCATTTCGCATACTATCTTCTACAAATTTTAAAATCATCGTTTTGCTTTTTGAAATATCAAAGTATCGATCAAAACAGTCAATTGCGTGTCCAATCAAAATGTTTTTACACTCAGGTGATGGTTCATCATGCATGTAATACGTATTATTTTGGATGTTTATGAGTCTTTTGGTGATATCATTTTCAAATTCAGGTCTTGCTAGAACGATTTTCCATGCGTGTTCTAAAACATTCGCAGTTGTAACCATTGTGCTTGAATTGATCAAATCGAAATACTTATCATAGAATGAATCAAAGTACTTATTTGTATCAACTGTAACTAAGTTGGCAATCGTCTGAATAGTACCCCATTGAATGAAATGATTGGGACTATCGATAAACTGAATCATTTCTTGAAAATAAGGGTATACCTTAATAGGTTCTACTTCACTCATTTTACGTATGATTTTTTCTGCGTAAAACTTAATACTTCCCTTGTCTTGTTTGATCAATTCAATCAATACAATCAGTATTTCTTGATTAGTATTGATCATTTTAATAAGAGATTCTACTTCAGGTTTTTCCTGAATCATATGTACATACTTATCCATTAAATCTTGATGATTATGTATAGTGTATAAATCCATAGATACCCCTTTCTAAGTGATTGTAGATCAATTTTCACTGAAGAATATATATCACGCATGTGCCAATAATTTTTTTTACAAGAAATGATTTTTAGTGTGTTATGATGTCAGATTTATCTTGTGTTACTCTTAATTTCAGTGGTAAAAGATTTGTTGTTGTGCAATTTTAAATAAACTATCGATTTTACCATTTGGATTAGGCATATTGCTTATGCTTTAATTATATAACTAAGTACGATTTTTGGGTATCAGTTCATTTTAATTTGATTTTAAATTAACATTATACTTTTTATACAAATCAACTTGATACCTCATTTGATGTTGATGAAGAAGTTTATGTATTTTTTGAAATATTTATGTTTTCGTTTTTTTTATTGTTCTTTTGTGTTTTAATACTTACATTTTCGATAGCGAATTTAAAATTCTTTAACTCAAACCTTAAAAATTCAGCTTAAAAATAAAAAAAAGGGATTATCCCCTATTTTCTTATTCTTTAACGTCGATACTATTGTATCAACACTGTCTTAATATTATGGAGCAAGCGAGGGGAATCGAACCCCCATCTACTGCATGGCAAGCAGTCATAATAACCATTATACTACACCTGCGTTACTCCGATTTTGTCAGCACTTCTATTTTACTAGAAGCCTATAAAAATTTCAACTATTATTTTTCAAAAGATAAAACTTTTTTTATTTTTTGATTCTCGCGCGCATACGCGCACAAGAAAATATACGATTTACAAAAAAAAACGAGCTATTCTGTGAATAGCCCGCATATTAATTAACAATAATATCGTTATAAAATGTATAAAATGTCATAACTACTTGGGCGTTATCATTCGCTAAATAATTGACCGATACATTTTCAATGTAATATATCGTATCGAGTTCCATTAAAATATCGAGATAATCCAATATTTTTAAACCATCATCAACCGTCATCGATACTGATATTTTAACAGCTTTTAATGTTGAAGGTAAAGAATCCTCAAAAGGCAAAACTGTTTCATTATCAAAAGTTGTTTCATAATCGGTTGCTAATGTCAGTCCTGATAAATCGCGAACGGCATTAAGTTCACTTGAAATGGCATTCTGCGAAAACGAGGTTGGCAAATACGGGATAATCTGGTCTATTTCGAGCAATGCCTCAGCTTCCGACTGTGAAAGCAGTATGTTAACCTGCGACTGCAGATTTAAACGTTCTTTCGTTAATTCTTCGGTTTTTACCGTAAAATAATTTTGAATCATAAAATATCCTGGAAAGACCAAAGCAAAAATCAGGATTATCAGATAGAAGGGACGGGTTAAATTCTGTTTTTTTCCAAAAACGTCAACTTTACGCATAATAAACCGTCACCTCCATCACCAAAGCCGAAAGATTATTTCGTTCAGGCAATGAAATCATCCAGCGAGAGGAATCAGTATGATCTGTGATTCCGTAAGTTTCATAAATCTCTAAAAGAAAATCTGTCAATTCCAGTTCATTGTCAGCGGACACAGTCAGTGTAATTTTCTGTTCTTTTGTATTCACTATATATTTAGATATTCTTAATCCACCGTCAATATAATTATATAAATCGTTCATATAGCTACTAGGTGAATTTTCCTGATTCATTAGATAATCAAAAGCCGTATTGTAATCAATCTGAATGCCGGAATAATCATCCGATGAAGGGATTTCATTCTGAAGGGCATCCAATTGTAATGATAATCCGGAATTTACCGCCTGTAAATTTCGATATTCCTCGAGATGGAGTTGAAGAGGAATATAGAGCAGCGTAAAAATTGAAAAAACGGCTAATGCGAGAACAAAAATATAATTTGCTAACAATGCATTCTTATTAAGTCTTTCAATCGCGAAATTCGCTTTTAGTCTGATATCCTGACTCGTCAACTGGTTAGAAGCATAAGCTAAATAAATTACTCTTGACTGATCTGACAAATTAGAAGATAATTCACTGACATCGACAATCGTCGTAATAAAAGATTTTAGTCTGAGACCCATTTTTCCGATGAAAGTCTCCTGTGGAATTCGGTCAGTCAGATTAAAAATAACTGCATTATAAATTGTTTTTTTATCTTTTCTTAGGTTATACCGGTAATAATTAGCAATACGTTCAATATAGTTTTCAATGGTATCAAAGAAAACATCGCCGACGCCTTCTAACTCTTCAATCATTGAGAAAATCGGAATTCCTTCTTCAAAAATATGAATCGATATCAGCTGTTCGAAAACTCCGACGAGCAGGGTGTTTGAAAGATCATAATCGGTTTTCTGTGAATAACACTGATACATCGCTAAGGAAGGCAAATCAATTTGAAAATCTTTTGCGCCTAATCGTTCGAAGACGTCATAATAATCGTTAATTAAATCCTGATCAGCGATAAAAAGGATACAGACATATTCGTCTTCGGTTTCCTGCTTGACGTAATGGGAAATGATTGGATGCGTAAACGGTAAGTTAAGTCCGGTATTGACTGGATTATGTAAATAGGTATCAAGATTATTTTTTTGAACTGATGATTTCTTAATCGTTACTTCTCGAATTAAAACGTTCAGTTCATGCAACACCAAACGAATCGATTTTGGTTTAATCGATTTTTCTTTATAGACCGAAGTCATCAGTTTTAATAATCCCACAGGGTCATGCAAATATCCGTTTTCAACCATCCCGAGTTCTAATGGAACCACGCCAAACTGAGATAGATTCTCATCGGTCTGATTTTTTTGATAATAGCCAATCGAATTATCAGAGATGATAACGGAAAGCGTATCTTTATTTTTTTTCATTTCATCACATCCCTAGCAAATTTAAATACCAATCAATGAGTAACTGTCCGTAAAAATAACTAACAAGTACCCCCATAAAGATAAAGGGCACGAGCGGAAGATATTGATTGGCTTTCTTCTTTTTAATCAAAGCGTAAATAATGCCAAATAATGAACCAGAAAATAACGATAAAAATGATAAAGGAATTGACAGCACCATGCCGATAAATACGTAGAGTTTAACATCGCCACCGCCTAAAACTTCTTTTTTTGCGATTTGTTTGCCAACTAACATAATTAGAAACAACACTAAAAAGATAACGAGCGAAGATACTAAATACTGAGATAAAGAGTTTTGAATGATCCGGATAATGATGATTGGAATAATACCGATAACCCAGATAGAATCAATAATTTCCATTTTTTCAATATCGATAACAGATTCAGTTAAAAGCACTAATATCATGATAAACGCAATGATTAGTTCCAAGCTGAATCCGACAATTAAATAAGCGATGGAAAAGAGTATTCCGCCGATTAATTCGCTTAAGAAATAACTTATCTTTATTCTTTCATGACAAAAATGGCATTTACCACGGTTGATTAAATATCCAAACAAAGGAATGACATCAATTAATCTTAAATCAACATGACAGTTAGGACAATAACTTCTTCCTAACAGTGTTTCTTTTTTTGGAAGCCGATATGCTAGCAACTGAAAAAAAGAAGTTAATAGGCTGCCTAAAAAGAAAAACAGAATTGCATAAAGTATCGTCATAATCAATTAATACGCCGTTTTAATAAAATCAAGCGTTTCTCCTGTATTCTATTATACATTTATTATTCAAAAGGTTCAACA
>CALEZX010000061.1 GCA_937928185.1 uncultured Caryophanales bacterium | reverse complement strand
GACGGGGCGAAGCTGTAAGAACCCACTTCGTTTTTAGTTAAAAAACTTTACAAAAGCCCACTTTTTTCTTGAATTTTTAGATATTCGGGAAGGTTCTGAGAACTGAGCGAACGAAGCGAACTAAGCGAATTTGCGAACGAAGCGAACGAAGCGAACTGAGCGAACGAAGCGAATTTGCGAACGAAGCGAATTTGCGAACTGAGCGAACTGAGCGAACGAAGCGGACTGAGCGAACGAAGCGAACTGAGCGAACGAAGCGAACGAAGCGAACCCCAATTGACGAGCCAAATTTCTAAGCACTGGGCGATCATTAACAATAAATCACAATTTTATCACTATGACTATAATTAATTCTCACAAGGATTTAAAGGTTTACCAGTTATCTTTTAAAGCTGGAATGAAAATATTTGAAGTTACACGCCAATTTCCTAAAGAAGAAACTTATTCACTCACTGACCAGATTCGCAGATCATCCCGGTCAGTTTCAGGTAATCTTGCTGAAGCATTCCGTAAAAGAAAATATCCAAAGTCTTTTATTTCAAAGCTTTCTGACAGTGAAGGTGAAGCTGCTGAGACGCAGGTTTGGCTTGACTATTCCTTGAGCTGTGGCTACATTGATGAAAAAACACATACGGAATTATATGATGAGTATGATCATATTATTTCAATGCTTGTATTAATGGCTGCTCATCCTGAGAAATGGGCTTACTAAAATGTTCTTCTGAAGGTTTGTGGACGAAGTGAACTTAGCGAAAGAAGCGAACTGAGCGAACGAAGCGAACTTAGCGAACTTAGCGAACGAAGCGAACTGAGCGAACGAAGCGAACTTAGCGAAATTAGCGAACGAAGCGAACGAAGCGAACTGAGCGAATGAAGCGAACTGAGCGAACTGAGCGAACTTAGCGAACGAAGCGAACTTAGCGAACGAAGCGAACTTAGCGAACGAAGTGAACTTAGCGAAAGAAGCGAATATAGAGAGTTCTGCGAAAAAAAAACTCTGCACCGCGAATAGTTCAAACCAAGCCTAATCAGGAACCAAAACAAACCGAAACTACAAATCGCTTCGTTCGCCCCATCGCTTCGTTCGTTATATTCGACAAACCAAGCCTAATCAGGACACAAAACTAACCGAAACTACAAATCGCTTCGTTCG
>CALEZX010000060.1 GCA_937928185.1 uncultured Caryophanales bacterium | reverse complement strand
TATTACCCATTTTTAATAATAAAAAGCACTTTTTCCACCAAAGTTTATCATAACTCATCAGAATAAATGCTTTTATCAACAGTCTGAGTCCCTTTCGATGAAAGGGATTTTTTATTTAACTAAAAAGAAAGATGCAACTTGGGGGAAGTTGCATCTTTCTGATCTATATGGGGAAAATAAAAGGAGATTCAGGAGGCCTGATGTTCCCATCAGGAATGAAGAAAAACTAAAAATTCTTTCTTTACGACCTCATTATAACAATTAATTATGAACGAATTGTGAAGAAACGAACAGTTTTTTGTGAAGTCGATGATTTGAAATTATTGCTATATTTTGCTACTGTTTAAAATCTACGATTGATAATAGACATAAAACTCATTTTTTGATATAATGTTAATGGTTATTTTTCGACTTGCAAGGACGTGTACGAATGGAAATAAAAACCTTTATCGAATCGATAAAATTCAGACAAAGTGTGAATCGCTCGGGAATTGGAACTATTGGAAATTATTATGTATCATTTTTTCCCGGTTCATTTGGTTTCTCAGTGGTTCCTTATTTTACTTTTAACTTGTCTGAACCTCCTAGCGATAAAGTCCTGTCAACATTAAGAATTGTCCTTTCAAAATACAAAGTAACCGTCGATAAAGAACATAACACATTATTTATTATTTTTCACAAACCAATTGGTTCGATGAAGACCGAATCAATCGAATCAATTCAGGAAATTCTTGAGAGAACAGTAACTGTCTTATCCGAACTAAGACTCAGCCAGCCAAATTCGTGCTTTGCCTGTGATCAGACCGGATATGATACATTTTTCTTTGAACACGGAGTTCACCGTCCGATACATCAAAACTGTTTGAATCAGCGGTTGGAGAATCACAAGCCTCCATCGGACTTAAACGAAGTCATCGATCCGCTCAGTTATATGAAATCAATGCTTCTTGCGGTTGTATTGGCATTAATGTTGACATTACCTAGCGTACTGGCAGTGATTTATGCCCCGATTCTCTATACGATAGCTTTATTCTTAATTCCTTTTGGTTTTAGTATCGGTTATCGGCTTGGACATGGTGTTGTGGTGAAACAAACCTATATGATGATGCGTTTGACGGCTTACTTAACCGGAATCATCATTATTATCTGGTGTTGGTATTTTTACAGTAAAACTGAGAGCACAAATTTTATTGCCTATGTCACAAATCTTGATAATTTAATTCCCTTCTTTTTTGATATCATCGTTGGAAGTTTAATGATTACCATCGGTTTGTTACTAGCCAAGAAAATGTTACCTGTCCGTAAATTTTAGGAGGCATTATATGAATATTGGTACATTTAACGATTTAGAAGTTGTCAGAGTATCAGACATTGCTTATATCTTATCTGATGGCGAAAATGAAATCTTTTTACATAAAAAAGAAGCTTTAAAAGATTATGTGGCCGGAGACAAAATCAACGTCTTCATTTATGTTGATAATCAATCCCGCCCGACAGCATCGACGAAACACCCTTTTATCACCATTGATTCCTGTGCGTTTTTAGAAGTGGTTTCCGTCAATTACGAATATGGCATATTTCTAAACAACGGATTAGTTAAAGATCTATTGCTTTCAAAAGATGATTTACCACTATCCATTCAGTCATGGCCGCTTGTCGGCGATGAACTGTTCGTGACGATGAAAGTCAAGAAAGACCAATTGTTCGCAAAAATCGTCGGCAGAAAAATGATTTCGCAGGAATTAAATCCGGTCGATAAATTAGAACCGGGCAACAGTTATGATGCCATCGTCTTATTTTTATTGGTCGAAGGTCTGGTATGCTTTACCAAAGCAGGTCATGAAATCTTTGTCCATTATAATAATACAAGAACTAAATACCGTTTAGGCGAACCGGTTAACGTGAAAATCCTTAAGCATAACGAGAATGACGAATACGTCGGCACGTTAATCCAACAAAAAGAATTAATGCTTGATGAAGATGCGAAAACCTTAATAAGTTACATGGAAAATCACAGTCATCAGATGCGTTTTACTGATCAGTCAAGTCCTGAAGAAATTCAGGCAGCGTTTCATATGAGCAAAAGTGCATTTAAAAGAGCTTTGGGAACGCTTTATAAAAGCGGAACGGTCGAACTAAAAAACGACCGCACGGTTTTAATTCAAAAAAACTAAAAAAAAGAGAGGGTTATTCCAATGGGAAGAGCACATGAAGTTAGAGCAGCATCTATGGCCAAAACAGCCATGATGAAAAGTAAATTATATTCAAGATATGGAAAAGAAATTTATATGGCAGCAAAAGGCGGTTCAACTGATCCAAACAGTAACTTAGCCTTAAAGAAGATTATTGAAAAAGCAAAATCAGCACAGGTACCCGCTGATGTCATCAAACGTAACATTGAAAAAGCAAAAGGCGGAACCGGTGAAGATTACGCACCAGTGCGTTATGAAGGTTTTGGACCTGGAGGGTGTACACTTATTGTTGAATGTATGACCGATAATGTCAACCGTACTTTCGGCGAAGTCAGAGCATGTTTTACGAGAACCGGTGGAAAATTGGGTGTAGCAGGCAGCGTTATTCATCAGTATTCCTATGTATCATACTTTGAGTTTGAAGGAATGACAGAAGATGAAGCTTTAGAAACTTTGATAATGGCTGAAATCGACATCAAAGAAATTGAATCTGATGAAGAAGGCGTTATCACCGTTCAGGGAGCAGCAAGCGATTTAGACAAAATCAAAGAAGCTTTGGTTGCGGCCAAACCGGAATTAACCTTCTACGAAGAAAAAGTTACTTATCTTCCGACTGAATGGATTGATATTGAGGAAGAAGATCAGCGTAAATTAAACCGTTTCTTAGCAATGACCAATGAATTAGAAGACGTTCAGGATATTTTCCATAACGTTGGCAACCTTGTCGAAGAAGAATAATAAACTGCAGTTCGTTTGAACTGCTTTTTTTTGTTTTATTCTAAGAATAAAAGAAATCGCAGGAATTACTGCGTTTTTTGATGTAGAAAAAACGATTTCATGATATAATTTAATCTTGAGGTGAAACAAATGAACTTACCAAATAAATTGACGATGTTACGTGTTATCCTGATTCCGGTAATGATTATCGTATATCTTTTGAATAATCAAATCGGAGAGCTGACTTATCTGATTATGGGAATCATTTTCGTGGTTGCTTCCTTGACGGATTATCTCGACGGCTATATCGCTAGAAAAAGAAATATCGTAACAACGTTTGGAAAATTTATGGATCCACTCGCTGACAAATTGTTAGTGATGAGTGCTTTATTAATCTTAGCCGATATCGCGGCAAAAGGATTACTGAATGGAATATGGATGCCGTTTTGGGCTCCGGTTATCATCTTAGCCCGCGAATTTATCGTTACTTCCGTCCGGTTAGTGGCTGTTGGAGAAGGTAATATCATTGCGGCGTCAAAACTTGGCAAAGCGAAAACGGCGACGACGATGGTTGCGATTATATGGTATTTCTTTTTACTTCCCTATATCGACAGTATCGTTATTCAAGGTGCAGGAATCGTTTTAATGGCTTTGGCTGTAGCGTTAACGCTTTATTCCGGTTTTGATTATGTCTGGAAAAACCGGAAGATTATATTTGCTTCAAGATAATAAAGAAAAGTTCTGTTTAGTTCGTATTATTTACTGAAACCCAATTTATGGAGGATTATTATGGCTGATGAAAAACGTAAAAAAAGTTTAGAAATAGCTTTAAAAGAAATCGAAAAAGAGTATGGTAAAGGCGCAGTCATGATTTTAGGAGATGAAACTTCAAGAATGCAGGTTGAAGCAATTTCCTCAGGATCAATCGCTTTAGACGTGGCTTTAGGCGTTGGCGGTTATCCGGTCGGAAGAATCGTTGAAATCTACGGACCGGAATCAACCGGAAAGACGACGTTTGCCCTTCACGCTATCGCTGAAGTTCAGAAACGTGGCGGATACGCGGCGTTCATTGACGCTGAACATGCTCTCGATCCCATATATGCAAAAAACCTTGGCGTTGATATCGATTCGTTAATCTTATCGCAACCCGATACCGGCGAACAGGGATTAGAAATAGCAGAAGCTTTAGTAAGAAGCGGAGCCGTCGACATTTTAGTCGTCGATTCGGTCGCAGCTTTAGTTCCTGAAGCGGAAATCCGTGGTGAAATGGGCGACTCACATGTCGGTTTACAGGCCAGACTGATGAGTCAAGCGATGCGTAAATTATCCGGTGTTTTAGCTAAATCACATTGTATCGCAATCTTTATCAACCAAATCCGCGAAAAAGTTGGAGTCATGTTTGGTAACCCAGAAACTACTTCGGGCGGACGTGCGCTTAAATTCTATGCTTCAGTACGTCTTGATATCCGCCGCGGTGAACAGATTAAAGAAGGAAACGATATCATCGGCAACCAGGCTAGAGTTAAAGTCGTCAAAAACAAAGTCGCTTCACCGTTTAAAACCTGTGATGTCGATTTAATCTTTGGAAAAGGCATTTCTAAAAGCGGAGAAGTCGTCGATTTAGGTGTCAATCTCGAGATTATCAAAAAGAGCGGTTCATGGTTTTCTTACAATGACCAAAAGATTGGTCAGGGCAGAGAAAACGTTAAAAAATATTTAGAAGAAAATCCTCAGCTGTTTGAAGAAATAACAGCAAAAATAAAAGAATATTATAAAATCAAGTAAATATTCGTTCTTCCGGAGAGCCTAAAATGGTTCTCTTTTTTTAATTTTTAATCATGGTTTAATCATCGCATTTAAAAATCAACAATCGCAGTAAATATTTTTTGACTAAAAACTAGAAATCAAGTATAATAGAAACAGTAAAACTTGTTTTTACTCGTTTATAAACTGGGTTGTTTTTTCTGTATTGGGACTGAAGAAATATACCCTTTGATATAAAACATTTTAATATCTATAACTGGAGGAAAAATATTATGTGGTATTGGTATTTAGCCGCCGGTTTGCTCGGCCTTCTTATTGGTGCATTAGTTGGTTTTATTATTCGTGTAATTATTGTGGAAAAAGGTTTCCAAACTGCACGGAATAAATATCAGCAAATCATCGATGACGGCATCTCTCAAGCTGAAAAAGGTAAAAAAGAAAAACTGATTGAAGCAAGACAAGAGATTTATAACCTAAATTTAGAAAACGATAAAATTCTTAAAGAGAAAAAGCAAATTGTTACCGAACTAGAAAACAAACTAAATCAACGTGAAGATTTGTTAGAACGACGTTCGGCAAATCTTGATAAGCGTGAACTAAATTTGGATCGTAAAGAAGAAGCTCTTGACGAAAAGAAAAGTGCTCTTGAGGAAAAAAGCAGCAAACTGGACAGCATTATTCAGCAACAAAATGTCAAATTATTTGAAATCGCTAATTTAACTGAAGAAAAAGCAAGAGTCATCATCATGGAACGTGTCGAAGAAGACATGGCCGATGAAATTGGTAAGTACATTCGCGAACAGGAAGAAACAGCAAAAGCAGAAGCAAACAAAACTGCTAAAAACATTATCGTTAACGCCATTCAGCGTTTAGCTCAGGACGTTACTGCAGAAACAACCGTTTCGGTTGTCAATTTACCGAGCGATGAAATGAAAGGCCGGATTATCGGCCGTGAAGGACGGAATATCCGGACAATCGAAGCTTTGACCGGCGTCGACTTAATTATCGACGATACGCCTGAAGCAGTCGTATTATCAGGATTCGATCCGATTCGCCGTGAAATCGCTAAAAAGACAATTGAAACACTCATTACCGATGGCCGGATACATCCAGCCAGAATCGAAGAAATCGTCGAAAAAACCCGTGTTGAAGTCGACCAATTTATCCGTGACCAGGGTGATAAAGCCATTTTTGAAACTGGTGTCGGAAAAATGCATCCTGATTTAGTTAAGTTATTAGGACGTCTTCATTACCGTACATCTTATGGACAGAACGCTTTAAAACATGCAATTGAAACTGCATTCTTAGCAGGAAAAATCGCCGTTGAACTTGGTGAAAATGAAATCATCGCCAAGCGTGCTGGTTTATTACATGATATCGGCAAAGCCGTTGACCATGAAATGGAAGGTACTCACGTTGAAATCGGCGTGAACCTCGCCAATAAATATCGTGAACATCCCGCTGTCATCGACGGAATTCAAAGCCATCACGGCGACGCTGAAGCAAAAACCGTTATCGGCGTTATCGTTGCGGCGGCCGACGCATTATCCGCTGCACGTCCTGGCGCAAGAAGCGAATCTTTAGAAAATTATATTCAGCGTTTAACCCAACTTGAAGAAATTTCAAACAGCGTTAAAGGCGTTGAACAGGCGTTTGCCATCCAGGCAGGCCGTGAAGTCAGAGTTATCGTCAAACCCAATGAAATCGACGATGCGAAAATCTTTACGATTGCCCGTGAAATTAAACAACAAATTGAAGAAAAACTGAGTTATCCTGGCACAATAAAAGTCACTGTTATTAGGGAAACCAGAGCTCAGGATGTAGCAAAATAAACTATAGCCTTCCCTTGCTGGAAGGCTATCCTTTTTAAGGAGAAACTATGAGAATATTATTTATTGGCGATGTCTACATGGAACAAGGCCGGAAAGCACTTGAAAAATATTATCCGCAGGTTAAGGAACAGTACAAACCTCAGTTTGTCATCCTCAATGGTGAAAATATCGCCAATGGTAATGGCGTTTCAGAAGAGATCTATAAGTATCTGATGACGATTGGTGTCAATGTCATCACTTTAGGAAATCACGCATTTTCCCGCAAAGACGCTTCCGCAGTTTTAGAGTATCCGAATATCATCAGACCTGCAAACTACGGTAAAGGCGCAAAAGGAAAAGAATACATAACCCTTAATTTTAACGGTAAAACTATTACCGTCATTAATTTGCTCGGACGAGTTTTCATGGGCGATCAGATTGATAATCCATTTACGAAAATGGATGAATTATTATCGAAAATCCAGAGCGATTATATCGTTGTCGATTTTCACGCTGAAGCGACCAGTGAAAAAACGGCGATGTCTCATTACCTCGACGGCCGAATCAATGCGATGATCGGTACTCATACCCATGTTCCTACCGCCGACGCACAAGTCATGCCCAAAGGAATGCTTTATATTACCGATGTGGGGATGACCGGCGTCAGATTCGGGGTTATCGGCGGTTCAAAAGAGCAGGCAATCCGTAAATTTCTGACCGGTGTTCCGGAAAGAACCGTTCCTGAAACAAGCGGCCCGTTACAGTTTAACGCCGTTATGCTTGATTTAGAAAAAAATAAAATCGAAAAAATTACCATATGTGAATCGTAAGGGGAAATTATGTCAGATAATCAATTACTGAAACCAAAACTTCAGGATGCCCGCAAACGAACAAAAAATGAAGCAATGGTTCATTCTTATGTGATACCGGCTGAATGTTCATCAATCGGCGAAGGATTACGTTATCATATCCAGACCTATGGATGTCAGGGCAATGAAGCTGATACCGAAAAAATGAGAGGGCTTTTAGAAAGCGTAGGTTATACGCAGACGTCTATAGAAAGCGAAGCCGATTTAATCATTTTAAATACCTGTGCCATCCGTGCTAACGCTGAAAATAAAGTATTTGGTGAATTAGGCAGACTAAAACATTTAAAGACTGCTAAGCCTTCATTACTGCTTGCGGTTGGCGGATGCATGCCACAGGAAGAAGTCGTCATCGAGAAAATATTGAAAACGTATCATCAGGTTGATATCGTTTTTGGTACGCATAATTTACACCGGTTAGTCGAATTCGTCTATCAGGCGATGAAAGACAAACACATCGTTGTTTCCGTTGAAAGCGTTGAAGGTGAAATCATCGAGGACGTTCCCGTAATTCATGATCACCCTTTTAAAGCCTGGGTTAACATCATGTACGGTTGCGATGAATTCTGTACCTACTGTATCGTTCCTTACACCCGTGGAAAAGAGCGAAGCAGACATCCGGAATCGATTATCGAGGAAGTCAGAAAGTTAGTAGAACAGGGTTATCAGGAAGTGACGCTTTTAGGACAAAACGTCAATTCTTACGGGCTGGATTTTTTAGAGAAAAACTATTTATTCGCTGATTTATTAAGTGATTTATCGAAATTAGATATTCCGAGAATCCGGTTCACAACCAGTCATCCGAAAGACTTTTCCGATCAACTGATTCAAGTTCTGTCCACCGGTAAAAACCTCATGCCTTTCATCCACCTGCCGGTCCAGTCCGGTTCAAATGCGGTACTGAAAGCGATGAACCGTAAATACACCAAAGAACATTATCTCGAACTTATCGGCAAAATTAAAGCAGCAATTCCCGGCGTATCGATTACAACCGACATTATCGTCGGCTTCCCGGGAGAAACACATGAAGACTTCTTAATGACGCTGGATCTGGTTCAGAAATGTGATTTTGAAGGCGCTTATACCTTTATCTTCAGTCCAAGGGCAGGAACGCCGGCAGCCAGTTATCAGGATTCAATATCCAAAGAAGAGAAAAAGCAGAGGTTATATCAGTTAAATGATTTAATCAATGCCGGTTTTGCGAAAGGAAACAAACGTTTTGTCGGTAGTGTACAAAAAGTGTTGGTAGACGGTTATTCCAAGACGAATAAAACTACGCTCACGGGTTATACCGAGCATAATAAACTCGTTAATTTTAAAGGCGACGAATCCCTGATTGGGAAAATCATTGACGTTAGAATCACCGATGCAAAAACCTGGAGTTTAGTCGGAGAGCTGTTATAATGGCTAAACTGGATGAACTTTTAAGTAAACTGAAAAACTATGACCAGATAAAGCGGGCGGAAATGTTAAAACAGATTATCCTTGAGCATCCCGATTATCTGGACAGATTTCAAAGAATTCTGACCATCCAGAAAGAAATTGTCAGATTAGAATATTCGACGGGGATGAAGCAAACAGAGGCAAAAAAAGCATACGAAACAGAACTCGAAAAACTGCTTGAAGAGCCGATAATTAGCGAATATCTGCAAACGCTTGAAGATATAAACGATCTGGTTCAAAACATAACTTCGCTCTTTAATGAGCTGCTCAATAACGAAAACGCTGAATAAATACATTCAATGTTTTTTTTATTTTTCAATGAAGTCAGAATTTTCACCCGTGATTTCTTTTTTGTAAAATATATTGATAGGAAATCTTTATTTTTAGGACTTATCTATTGATTTCGGTTGTTCAATATTGTAATATATAAATATATTAGTTAAAAAGGGTGATAATATGGGAAAATTCAAAACGAATGAAGATTATTTCGCTTATTCAAAGACGCTCACTGCCATTCCTACTGAAGATTTAACTGCTTTGCTCGTCAATCACAAAATAAGAATTCCGTACTACATTCATCGTTTCGTTCTCAAAGAAACCATTTACTCGAAGGTATTCCAGAATAAACTTTATTCAACGTATACCGACGAGTTAAAATATCGCCTGCGTGGATATCATGAGTATTCCTTGTTTCTGCTTGAGAAACTTATTACGGATTTCAATCTTGATTTCGATGCGGCAAAATACAAAGAAATCCTCTTTAATCTTCTCTTTTTAAACCGTGACATTTACGGTATAAAAGATAACTTTATCAACGATCTTGAAAAACTTAAATATAAATATGCGGTTGATTTTGAAAAAATCAGTTATCAGGACGCTAAAAATTTCTTTGCCGGAATTTTCTATGAACCAAGCGGATACCTTGACGGTGTCGCCCTGAACATCTTAAAAGACGTGATGATTCACAGTTCCACATTAGGTGATTTAAGAGGTCTTGGAGATAAGTACAACGTAAAAATTCCAAGAAGAATCAATAAAACCCAACTCGTCGAAATCCTCGCTTCCCGCTTCAGATTAACCGAAGAAGAAATTGTTCTTCTGAATACGAAATCCGTTCTCGAATTAGAAATTTATGCCAAGGAAAAAGGCTTTAATATTTCCATCGACCTGAAAAAAAGCGACATGATTGAATATCTCGTGTATTCCCTGAATTTATACCATCAGGAAATTTCAAAAGATTCACACCGTTATGATATTCCGCTCGCAGCCGACATCGATTCAGTTCAGGTTGATGCTATTCAGTTTGAAACAAATGATCAGGACATTCCGGTTACTCAGCTTGAAGAAGAAATTCCTGCTGAACCGGTCCAAAAAACCGAACCTGTTACTGAAGAAGCTGTCGTTGTCGAAGCAGTTAAAGAAGAAACTGAAGAAGTCGTGACTGAAGTCGTTATCGAAAAAACCGAACCAGTCGTTGAAGAAGTGAAACCGGAAGAAAAACCGGAAGAACCCGCTGAAGAAAAAATCGAAGAAATCGTTCAGCCGAAAGTCATTGAACAGCCGGTTCAGCCAAAAGTCATCGAACAACCCATTCAAAAAACAACTGAACCGTTGGATTTCACCGATGAAGAGAAAGCTTTACTCGATGAAAAAATTAATCAAATTATCAAGAAGTACAATAAAAAACGTCATCGTAAAGTCTTTTGGACAGTCTTCATTCTATCAATCGTCGGATTAATACTCATCGCTTTAGGATATATGGCTTTATACTATTTTTATTTGAACCCAGGAGATTTACCTTTCGGTATTCCCGTATTTTGGGAATAACCCGTTTTTTAGGAGATTTACGTGAATAAACCAGCACAAACGACCTACACGCCGATGATGGAACAATACCTTGAAATCAAAAAAGACTATAGGGATTTTATAGTCTTTTTTAGACTTGGTGACTTTTATGAAATGTTTTTTACCGACGCCATCGTCGCTTCCAAAGAACTTGAAATCGTTTTGACGGGAAGGGATGCCGGTCAGCCTGAACGGGTACCAATGTGCGGTGTTCCCTATCATGCGGTCAACGTATACATCGAGCGCTTAGTCGAAAAAGGTTATAAAGTTGCGATTGTGGAGCAGACTGAAGACCCTGCTTTGGCCAAAGGTATCGTCAAACGCGAAGTTATTAAATTGATTACGCCAGGTACGATTATTGAAGAAGGTTTCATCGATGAAAAAACCAATAATTATATCGGTGCCTTAAGCGAAACGAAAAATACATTTTTACTGGCTTACTCAGATTTAACCACAGGACAGAATTCGATTATTTCCATTCCTAAAGATTACTCGCTTCTCATTAGTGAAATCTATAACCTTAACGCAAAAGAACTCGTCGTTTCTTCGAAGTTCAATCAGAAAAACTTACTGTCTGGCATGGAAAATTATCCGCTGACGATATCGATTTCAGATGAAATTCAGTTACCGAGTTATTACCAGAATTTAGTATCTGAAATTTATGATAAGGATTTAACAGAGGTTTTCGGCCGGTTAATCAATTATCTTGTCAACACCCAAAAACGTCAGTTAATGCATTTACAGAAAGTTCAGGTTTTCGAATCCAACCAGTATCTGCATATCGATAATAATTCACAGCGTAATCTCGAATTAACGCAGACATTAAGGTTTGGCAACCGCAAAGGCAGTCTATTCTGGCTATTGGATCAATGCGTCACGGCAATGGGATCGCGTTATTTAAAACAAACAATCTTGAGACCGCTCGTCGACCAGACCAGAATTGAAAACCGGTTTAATCTCATCGAAAATTTCAATGAAAATTTTATCGTTTTCGATGAAGTGCGTGAACTATTGAAATCCGTCTACGATTTAGAACGAATCGTCGGCAGAATCTCATTTGGGAACGCCAACGCCAAGGATTTAATCAATTTAGCGAAATCATTAAAAGTGATGCCACTGATTAAGGCTTCCTTATCGCAACTCAATAATGCTTATGTTGATGAAATGATTTCTCACTTCCATCAGACCACGGATTTAGTTGATTTGATTGAACGGGCGATTGTTTCAGATCCCCCGCTTTCAATAAAAGAAGGCGGAATCATCCGGGCGGGATATAATTCCGAACTCGACCAGATTAAATATCAATCGACCGACGGTAAAGACTGGTTGACGGAATTTGAAACGAAGGAACGCGAAAGAACAGGCATTAAAAAACTAAAAGTCGGATATAACCGCGTCTTTGGATATTATATTGAAATATCGAAAGGTCAGATTGAACTCGTCGATGAAAGTTTCGGTTATGTCAGAAAACAGACTTTATCAAGCAGCGAGCGTTATATTACCCCTGAACTAAAAGAAAAAGAAACCCTGATATTAGGTTCCGAAGAAGATGCGGTTAAAAGAGAATATGAACTCTTTATTGAAATCAGGGATATCGCCAAATCCTATACGGACACTTTACAGATAATCGCCAGATCGATATCGGAAATCGACATGGTTTTATCTTTTGCGAAAGTGACGGCTGAAAACCGGTACGTCCGTCCGGAGATCATTACCAAACGTTCAGTCGAAATATATCACGGACGTCATCCCGTCGTTGAGAAAATGCTCGTGGATGATGTCTATGTTGAAAACGATTTGTTTTTGGACGAAAAGACGCATATTTTACTGATTACCGGACCGAATATGAGTGGTAAATCCACTTATATGCGCCAATTGGCTTTACATATCATCATGATGCAGATTGGTTGTTTTATTCCCGCTGATTCCGCAAGGCTGCCGATATTCGATCAAATCTTCACGAGGATAGGGGCTAGCGACGATTTATCAACCGGTAAATCCACGTTCATGGTTGAAATGCTCGAGGTCAATTACGCCCTGCAGAACGCTTCCGATGATTCATTAATTCTGTTTGATGAAATCGGAAGAGGAACCGCCACTTATGACGGGATGGCATTAGCGCAGGCAATCATTGAATACGCCCATAGCAAAATCAAATGTAAATTACTGTTTTCAACCCATTATCATGAATTGACCTATCTCGAAGACGATTTAAAGAGTCTTCATAACGTTCATGTCATGGCCGAGGAAGACAGAGGCAATATCGTATTTTTACACAAAGTTGCGGACGGACCGACGGACCGTTCCTATGGTATTCATGTGGCCAAACTGGCTAAAATGCCTAAATCACTAATTGAACGGGCTAAAACCATTCTTTCGGAATTAGAAAAAAATCATGGTTATAATGTCATTAAACCACAGGATTTAAATCTGTTTAATTATGATGCGGTCAACGAAGAAACCATAGAACTAGAAAACGAATATGACTCAATTATTGAACAGCTGAAGTCAATCGACGTAAACGAATTGACGCCGATAAAAGCGATGAATATTTTAGCTGACGCCATTGAGGAAATTAAAAAAATTAAATCATAAAGTCCAGTCAGACTGGACTTCATTTTTTGAAAGGCAGGGATAATTTATGGGGAAAATAATGAAACTCGACCAACGGCTCGCCAATATGATCGCTGCTGGCGAAGTAATCGAAAGATTAGGCAATGTCGTAAAAGAACTCGTTGAAAACGCGATTGACGCCGAAGCTTCTTCGATTGACATCGAACTTGAAGAAGCAGGGATGAAATCCATTAAAGTCACCGATAACGGTACGGGAATGGATGAAACTGATGCGTTAATGGCATTTGAACGGCATGCGACTTCTAAAATTCATTCCGAATACGAATTATTCCATTTAGTTTCACTTGGATTCCGAGGTGAAGCTTTAGCCTCGATAGCCGCTGTTTCTAAGGTCGTCATGACGACTTCTCTAGGTAATAGTAGCGGCGTAAAAATCGTTTTTCAGGATGGAGCGTTTGTTTCATCAAGCATCGCTGCACCAAAAAAAGGGACGCAGATTGAAGTTACGAGACTGTTTTATCATACGCCGGCCAGATTAAAACACCTGAAAAGCCCTCAGGCTGAATTAGCTTTTACGGTCGATTTAATCAATAAAATCGCTTTATCCCATCCAAATATCGCATTTAAACTGACCCATCAG
The DNA here is from genome assembly GCA_937928185.1 of uncultured Caryophanales bacterium. Taxonomy (GTDB): domain Bacteria; phylum Bacillota_I; class Bacilli_A; order Izemoplasmatales; family Hujiaoplasmataceae; genus UBA5603. The sequence goes on along the minus strand of CALEZX010000060.1, from coordinate 2,094 downwards.
GGAAAAATCCTTTTAAGAACGGTCGGCAACGGACAGCAATTAGCCATCATCAGTGAAATATACGGTTCAGACGTTGCGAAGAGCATGAAACGATTTTTTGGAAAAAACAGAGACTATCAGCTCGAAGGATTAATTGCAAGTCCGGTTTATAACCGATCTTCTAAAAATGCGATTACAATGATTGCCAATCACCGCATCATCCGTAATTACCGGCTGACGCAGGCCGTTACTGAAGCGCTTGAACAGAAATTACCCAAAGGAAGATATCCGATATTAGTCATCGAAATCAATAGCGATCCATTACTCATCGATGCAAATATCCATCCGACAAAACAGGAAGTTAAATTTTCTGAAGAAATGGCTTTATATGATCTCATCAAAAATGAAATCAAAAAAGCCATCGACGATACCCCGATATTTCAGACGATTGAACATGATTACTCTCCGGTTACGGAAATGGTATCAAGTCAGATTAAAATGTCATTTCAGGAGACAATACAGCCTGAAATAAAAATTGAAGAACCGAAGATAATCAGTACGGAACCAGCTATCGTTTCAAGCCCGGAAGCTATAAACAAACCGTTCCCCGATTTCGATTATATCGGTCAGTACCGCGGCACTTATCTCGTTTTCCAGAATGATGACGGTTTATTCTTAATCGATCAGCATGCGGCAGCGGAAAGAATCAGATATGAGAATTATCTGAAAAAGATGAGTGAAGATTATCATTTATCTAAAGAACTGATGATTCCGTTCAATCTTCATTTTTCAAACAGCGAAAGTTTAATTATTGAAAATTATATGAACGATTTAAAAACTTTCGGTCTTGAAATTGAACCTTCAAGCCAGTCGTCCTATTTTGTCAGGAGCGTTCCGTCATGGTTCCCTGAGGACAAAGAAATGGTTTATGCGGAAATGGTTATCCGCACCTTAATGAATGAAAAACCTTTATCGATTTCCATCATCATCGATGAACTCGCGATTTTACTGGCTTGTAAACACTCAATCAAGGCTAACCGGTATATCAATAAAGCTGAAATTGATACGTTATTAACCGATTTATCGAAATGCAACAACCCTCATACCTGTCCGCACGGACGGCCGATAATGGTTAAAATCAACCATCTCGATATTGAAAAATGGTTTAAGCGGGTGATGTAAATGAAAAGAATAATCGGCGTAATCGGTCCGACCGCCGTAGGCAAATCACAGTTAGGAATCGCCATCGCCAAACAGGTGAACGGCGAAATCATCTCCTGCGACGCTTTCCAGTTTTACCGGGGATTAACCATCGGAACCGCTAAACTGTTAGAAAGTGAATGGCAAGGCGTAAAACACCATTTAATCGATATCCTCGACCCCAACGATTCTTTCTCAGTTGCTGATTATCAGAAACTCGTCAGGGCGAAAATCGATGAACTCCATCAGAGAAACATCACGCCGGTTTTAGTCGGCGGATCAGGTCTTTATATTCAGTCCGTTCTTTATGATTACCGTTTCACCGGTCAGAGAAGAATAGACGATCAGGAATTAGCCAAACTCGCCAACGGTGAATTATGGCAGTATTTAAATAAAATTGCGCCTGAAGCTGCAAAGAATACCGATCAGAGTAACCGCAGAAGATTAATGCGGGCAATCGAAATTGCATTAAGCGAAGGCGATGTTCTTGATCAAAAAGGAAAATATCCTTATTATGATCATTTTGAACTCATCGGTTTAGAGATGCCGAGAGCTGAACTGTATGCACAGATTGAAAAACGCGTTGATAAGATGATTGAATCCGGATTAATCGAAGAAGTCAGAGGCTTATACGATGCCAAAGTATTTTCTCAGAGCACTCAGGCCATCGGCTATAAAGAACTCTACCAGTACTTTGCAGGCAATAAAACGATTGAGGAAACTATCCAGTTAATTAAACAACAGACGCGAAGATATGCAAAACGGCAGATGACCTGGTTTAAAAACCAGATGCAGGCAAAATGGTATACCGTCGATATTAATGATTTTCAGGCGACGGTGGATAGAGTATTAGAAGACATAAAAAAAAATACGGACTGAATGTCCATATTTCTTAATCTTCTTTTAAAGGGAAAG
>CALEZX010000059.1 GCA_937928185.1 uncultured Caryophanales bacterium | reverse complement strand
AGTCACAATAATTTGTGACTTTTTTTGTTTGTATAGAATTATTCCACAACTGCTTCCGAACTTATCGTCTGATGTTTTTGATACATTAATCTCATCGTGACAACGAACAGAATCATACTGACGATTAGAATGAATACCGGATAAAACGATATCGAAACTTTATCAAAGAAGAGTCCTGCAAGAGGAGTCAATACGCCAAAGCCCATATAACCTAATGCCATCTGCAAACTAACCATTTTACTAAGTTTATTCTTTTCAAAGTAAACAGAATTTAAGAACATCATGTTTGGATAGATTGGGGCACAGCCTAAACCAAACATTCCGACGACGATGAAGTATAGCCAGATTGGAGCATTTTTAACAAACATTAATCCTGCGCCGATGATAATTAACATTTCACCGATTTTAACCAAATGAGCCGGTTTTAATCGCGATGATAAAATTCCGCTCGTCAGTCTTCCAACGGTCAAACCTAAATAAAAAACGGTAGTGAATAAAGCGGCTGTGGAATATGAAACACCTTTTTCAAGATAAAAGTAACTCGCAATCCATACTCCGCCTAACGATTCGATATGGACATATAGTAAGAATACCAAAATACTTGCGATAGCACCTTTTGTTTTAACAATCTCGCTCATTTTAACGTGAGCGTGATTATCTTCGCGCTCTTTCTTGGGTTCTTTTGCCCAGAGTTTTCTTGTGACTAAAGCAATTAGTGCGATGATAATTAGAAGAATCCCTACGATAATGTAACCTTTACGCCATGAATTCTGACTTAAAGTGTATGCCATAATGGTCGGTCCTAACGTAACGCCGATACCATAGAATGAATGTAAATAATTCATGTGTTTCGCTTCATAATTAGCAGCGAGATAATGATTTAACGAAACGTCGATTGCGCCTGCGCCAAGGCCTAAAGGAATAGCGAAGAATAACATCTGATAAAACTGATTGACCTGGCTGATGGCCATTAAGGCAAAACCGGTCATAAACACGCTGATAATTGAAATGTATTTCGTTTCTAACAGCCGCATTAAACGGGGAGCGTTATAAGTAGCTGTGACCGACATTGAATAAATCGCAACCGTCATAATGCCTAACGTTCCTAAAGAAACACTTAAATCTTCCCTGATTAAATTCCATCCGGAACCAATTAAAGCGTCAGGTAATCCTAAAGCAATAAAAATAATATAAATGACGACGAGTAATAATAACTTCTTTTTCATAAAAAAAATCTCCCTGAAATGATTCAAATCACTAAAAGTGATTATATCATAAAAAGGGAGATATGTTTAATAAATCTACATATTATGAATTTGTTTATCTTATTTGAACCAGAGGTACTTAAACAAGAATGAATATCCGAAACTAAAAAGAGCAGCTAGACCTGAAATCATCAGAAAAACACCGGAAAAATCTTCATTCATACAACTTAAGTCGGTTTCTTCACACTGAATACCAGAATTTTTGATGACGACATAGGCGAGGAACAAACTTATCAGTAAAAAGAAGATCGAAGGCAGAAAGATGATGAGTTTATGCGACTGATTTGATTTAGTATATAAATAAAATAATAACACGTGAATCAGGATGAAAATCAGGAAACCAAAAAAAGATAAATTGATGCGGATTCCTCCAAATAAAGAACGTATAAATAATAATCCGACCGGAAGAACGATGACGCCGGATATAACAAGAAATATTTTCTGATATTTTGTCATAAAATACCTCGCTTTTTTAGATATATTATAGTTTAATGACATAATATTATCAACAAATTGTGACAATTACATGACAACCGGATAAATGAATAGTGAAATGACATTTCATCAAATATCTTAATAATAAACTATTGTTTACTTTTTTAATTTCGAGGGTTATAATGAGATTATAAGGAGATGGTTGATATGAAATGCGTTGTTACTGGCGCGACCGGTCATATCGGTAATGTTCTTGTCAAAAATCTTTATTCTCATGGCTATGAAGTCACAGCCATTGTTTTGCCTAATGACGATATTTCAATGATAGAAGCTTATTCAACCGTCGTTTATGGAAATATCTTAGATCAGACTTTCTTAGAATCGGTATTTCAGGAGAAGGACATTGTATTTCATTTAGCCGGTATCGTCGAAATCGGATCTGGAAAGAAAAAATTAATCCATAAAGTTAATGTTGAAGGAACGAAAAACGTTTTGAATGCTGCCATATCTTCACATATCAAACGCTTTGTATATACTTCTAGCGTTCACGCCATTCCAGAACTTCCAAAACCACAGATTCAGACGGAAATTACTGATTTTGATCCTAAAAAAGTTAAAGGATTGTATGCCAAATCTAAAGCAGAAGCAACGAAATTCGTTTTAGAACAAAAAGACGGACCGATGGACATCGTCGTCGTTCATCCTTCAGGAGTTATCGGGCCCTGCGATTACAAGATGTCGAATACTTCACAAATGTTTATGGATTTTATGTTGGGAAGACTGACTGCTTATCTGAAAGGCGGGTATAATTTCGTCGATGTCCGCGACGCTGCGGATGGAATACGGCTCGCTTGTGAAAACGGAAGAAGAGGAGAATGTTATATTCTTTCGGGTTCAGAAATTACGGTAAAAGAATTGCTTGATGAAATTGCAAAAGTGAGTGGAAAAAAGAAAATCAAAACGAAATTATCATTTTGGTTTATCCTCGCTATGAGTTATTTTGCGGAACTGTATTATAAAATTGTCAGACAAAAACCACTGTTTACCCATTATTCAATTATTGTTTTAAACTCCAATTATCATTTTTCTAATGATAAAGCGAAAAATGATTTAGGCTATTCGACCAGAGACATCAAAGACACGATTAAAGATACGATTGAATTTACCAGAACCAGACATCTTGATCAGCACGACACTGTCTATCGCAAGAAAAAACTTAAAAGAGATTAATCATTCATCGATTATTTATTCCCCGATAAATTGGTAATTTACTTGTCAAATTAGTAAATTACCAATTTTTTATTCAATAGCCTTTATTTATCGTAGTTCTTCCCAAAAGTTAACTCCGAATCAATATCCATGGTATAATTACATAATGATTTATTGTATAATAATGATGGTGATATGGTGAAAACAGTACATATTAGTGCAAAAGAAATAGCGGAGTTATTATACGGCAGCGGTAATATTACCAGCGACCGTTTAATGATGGTCAGAGCTGAAGAAGGGATTCAGATTCATCAGTTTTGGCAGTCGCAATATACTGAAAATGATCGGAAGGAAGTGGTCGTCGCAGCTGAATATCGCGCTGACGATTTTTTAATTGACATCAGTGGACGAATTGACGGTATCACCACCCGCGACGGAGAAGTCATTTTAGAAGAAATAAAATCCACCCGAATGGATTTAGAACTTATTGACGAAACGACGACACCTGCTCATTTGGCGCAGGCAAAGCTTTATGCATACATGTACTGTTTCGCCAATAATATAAATAAAATCATCGTTAGATTAACCTATATAACCGTCCAGGATCATGACGTCAAAATGATTGATAAATCATTGACGTTTAAGACCTTGGAACGTTATTTTATCAAAACGATGACGGAATATCTTGACTGGATTAAAGTCATCGATCAGCATGAAGAAGCCAGAATGAAGTCGATTGCCGGACTCAATTTTCCGTTTGCGGATTATCGTTCTAACCAACGTGAACTCATGGGACATGTATACCGTTCTATCATGGATAAAGATATTCTTTATGCAATCGCTCCAACCGGAATCGGCAAAACCATTGCCGTGTTATTCTCCAGTTTAAAAACCATCAACGTCCCCAGACAGAAAATCTTCTATCTTACCGCAAAAAATGATGGGAAGCGCGTTGCGATTGATACCGTCGACTTATTGGAAAAAAGCGGGTTAGTCGCCAAAACCTGCGAAATTACAGCGAAAGACTCGATGTGCCTTTTAAAAGAAAGAGACTGCGATCCAGAAGTCTGTAAATACGCAAAAGGATATTATAACCGCATCTATAAAGCGATTGACGACATCTTCAGAAACGAGTCGTTATTAACCAAAGAAAAAATAATAACTTATGGAAAACATCACCGCGTATGCCCGTTTGAATTATCGCTCGATATTTCAAATTACTGCGATATCATTATCGCCGATTATAATTATGCTTTTGATCCGAGAGCCCATCTCATCAGGTATTTTGAAGATACGACCTATGAACCAATCCTATTAGTTGATGAGGCGCATAACTTAGTATCGAGAAGCCGTGAAATGTATTCGGCGACGTTAACGAACGAAACGTTTCAGACGCTCCTTGCCCTGACGAAAGGAATGAAACCTTCTCCGAAGGCTGAGATTAACAGAATATTAGATTATTTCGGCGAAGTGGATTTAGAGTTATTAGAAGTCGACTTCGTCAGAAAATATGAAGTAAACGCCATGTTAATTCTTCAGTTAAAGAAATTAATCAGAAAGTTTGATCAGGCTTTTTCAGATGAGAGGAAATTTCCTAATAAAAATTTAGTTACTCCTTTATACTTTGATTTATATCAGTTTGTAAAAATCAACGAATATTATAACGAACAGTTCGTGTTTTTACTCGAAAAAGCCGGGTCCTTAACGAGTGTTTCGATTAAATGTCTGAATGCAGCGGAATTTATTCTCGATACCGCGAAAAACCGGAGCCGCTCAGCTGTCTTTTTTAGCGCGACCTTAGACCCGATACATTACTATAAAACATTACTGTCGCAAGGAAAAGGGAAAGACATCAAAATGATGTCGTCATTTCCTCAGGAAAACTTGTTTTTAGTCGCAGTCGACGACGTTTCAACGAGATACAATGACCGCGATAATTCGATTGACAGAATTGTCAAAACCATTGAAATTTTATGTTCTGGTAAAAAAGGAAATTATATCGTTTTCTTTCCTTCCTATGTATACATGAACCGCATATTAGACAACCTTGATTTAGATTCGTCTGAATACGATTTAATTATTCAAAAACGGGAAATGTCGTTACGCGACCGCCATGAAACCATCGATTTATTTAAAACCGCGAGCGATAAAACCCAGGTCGGATTCTTTGTCATGGGGGGCGTTTTCGGCGAATCTATTGATTTAATCGGCGATCAGCTGTCGGGGGTTTTAATCGTCGGCGTCGGACTGCCGATGATTGCACCATTCAATAACGTGTTAAAATCCCATTTCGATGAAGAATTTTCTTCGGGATTTGATTTTGCTTATACCTACCCAGGCATTAATAAAGTCATTCAGGCAGTCGGCCGGGTTATCAGAAGCGAAACCGACCGGGGAGTTGCCATTCTTTTAGATGACCGCTTTACGACAAGAAGATATTTATCGCTTTATCCGAAAGAATGGAATCATCTTGAAGTCATCAATGACAATAACGAACTGGAAAAGAAAATCCGTAAGTTCTGGAGGGAAAAGAATGACTAAAATCAAGCGAATCGTTAAACGACTATTGTTATTTGTCTTATTCGTTCTCTTTACCGTTTTATTAAGTTTGAATATCACGATTAATTTCTATCAGAAAGCCGAAACGAACAACGATTATTCAAACTGGATGTATGAAACGCTATCTTCCGATAAACGGATAATCGATATTGCAATGCTCGGTGCACATGACGCATTTACTCATCAGATAAAATACTCGAGCGAAACAGACTTCTTAACCGCCGCTACCATTCAAACCGGATTTACCGGGGCGCTGATCAAAGGTTTTTCAGTGAAGCAATCGAAAACACAGGTTTCACCCGTGACCGAATTATTAGAACACGGCGTAAGATACTTCGACATTCGGTTGACTTATCATGCAAAAGGGGATGTATGGATGACATCGCATACTTACTTCAGCACGCCTTTTGATGAAGTGTTAGCCGATATCAATACGTTTTTAGCTGATCATCCCGGTGAATTTCTCATCTTGGATCTTCAGCACGTTAACGGCGTTGATTATTCATCAACCGAAAAATTTAACGAAATTGTGACGTTGTTTGATGAATCGAATGTTTTATCATATGCTTATCAGGAAGAAATAAAGCCACTTAATCAAATCACCTATGGCGACGTCACTGGAAACAAAACGCGTTCAGGCGTCATCATTCTTTCGAAGTTTATTGAATCAAATCCATCTTTCTGGTATTACGGCGATGCCATCCGTTCAAACTGGGCGAACACCGATAGCGAAACTAATCTCTACGAGTTTCTTTCGGAAGAAGCTTCTTATATCGCTTCCGGTACTGCTAAAACAGGTAATCAGATTCCTGATTATGAAGGTATTTCATCCCTTAACGGTTTTCGGGTCATGCAGTCGGTATTAACGATGCAGATGAACGGCGAAGGAATCATTGAAGCTATTTCTTCCTGGTCGCTGTTAGCCAAAGCCAGAAAATTCAATCCGGAACTTATTAAACACGAAGATTTCCCCGTCTGGTTACATAGCATGCCCATCGTTATGGTCGATTATTCCGATTCCAACTATTTAGGATTCAACGATGAAATCATGCAAATCGTCATAGAATTTAATGAAAACACCGATATTTAGTCAGTTTTTGTCCCTTTATATATACTTATAATAATAGGAAAGAAAAAAAGCGTTAATTGCCAAGAAAAAGTTCTTGCTTTAATGCTTTTTATTTGTTAAAATAGTTAATGCCTGTAAAAGCAGGTAGGCTATGACTTGTAAGATTGCTGACACACACGAAGGCGTTGTTACATCATCGTGAAAGCCGTCAGGTAACTTACAACGAGCAAGTATATAAGCAGATTATATGCAAAGGAGGAACCACAATGGCTCAAAATCAAGTAATTAGAATTAGATTGAAATCTTACGATCACAGATTGTTAGATCAATCAGCGAAGAAAATCGTTGAAACAGCGAAGAAAACCGGTGCAACGGTATCAGGACCAATCCCGCTACCAACCGAAAAAGAAATCTTTACGATTCTCAGATCACCGCATGTCAACAAGGATTCACGTGAACAATTCGAAAGACGCACTCACAAACGTTTAATCGACATCGTCAATCCAACTGCGCAAACAATCGATTCATTGATGCACTTAGACTTACCGTCTGGCGTCGATATCGTATTGAAGTAACAAATATGAAAACAAATCTAAAGAAAGAAAAAATTTAAGTAGGAGGTGCACTCATGGCAAAAGGTATCTTAGGAAGAAAAGTAGGAATGACTCAAGTGTTTGACAATGATGGCAGATTAATCCCTGTCACAATCGTGGAAGTTACCCCAAACGTTGTCTTACAAAAAAAGACAGTCGAAACCGACGGTTATGAAGCGGTTCAATTAGGTTTTATGGAAAAGCGTGCTACGCTTGTCAATAAACCATTAACAGCTCATATGCAAAAAGCCGGCACGACGCCTAAGCGCTACATTAAAGAAATTCGTTTACCCGAAATGATGGGTTACGAAGTTGGCCAAGAGGTAAAATGTGATATATTTACCGCTGGAGATATTGTAGACGTGACAGGAACAACAAAAGGGAAAGGTTACTCTGGCGTTATCAAACGTTATAACTTCGGAACCGGACCTGTAACACACGGATCTAAATACCATCGCGGTATTGGCTCAATGGGCTCTATGGCCCCAAACAGAGTCTTCAAAGCTAAAAAAATGCCAGGAAGAATGGGCGGCGAACAAGTCACTATTCAAAACCTGACAGTCGTAAGAGCAGATGTCGAAAACAACATTTTGTTGGTTAAAGGCAATGTTCCAGGACCAAACAAGAGCTTACTAGTAATTAAAAATGCAGTTAAAAACTATAAATAGGAACTATATCGAAAGGAGGATTCGCTATGCCTAAATTAACGTTGTTAAATCAAGCAGGACAAGAAGTTGGAGAAATCACCTTGGCTGATGCCGTGTACGGTGTTGAACCCAACCAACAAGTCATCTATGACGTCGTAAAAGCTCAGAGAGCCGCTATGCGTCAAGGAACAAACAGCACAAAAACAAAAGCTGAAGTATCCGGAACAAATAAAAAACCATTCCGTCAAAAAGGAACAGGCCATGCTCGTCAAGGCTCAATGCGTAACCCACACTATGTTGGTGGCGGTATCGCATTCGGTCCAAAACCACGCAGCTATGACTATAAAGTTAATAAAAAAATCCGTCGCTTGGCATTGAAAATCGTTCTGTCGGATAAAGTCCGTACAAACGAATTCATCGTTCTCGACAACTTAGCTTTAGAATCATATAAAACTAAAGGATTAGTTGAAGTATTCAATAACATTAAAGTTTCTGGAAAAATCATGTTATTACTTGAAGAAACCAATCAACTTATTGATATCGCTTCAAGAAACATGCCAAACGTTGTGGCGCAAGTCACAGAACATGCCAGCGTTTATGACATCATGAATCAAAATTTTGTCGTAACCACTGAAAAAGCAGCGAAAAAACTCGAGGAGGTACTGTTAGGATAATATGGACAAATATCAAGTCGTAAAACGTCCGATCGTTACCGAAAAATCGACGAAACTCGCCGAACAAAACAAGTACACGTTCGAAGTTGACAGAAATGCAAACAAAATCGAAATCAAACAAGCCGTTGAAGCACTCTTCAACGTCAAAGTAACCAGCGTAAACGTCATTAATGAAGTTGCCAAAGCAAAAAGAGTTGGACAACATTCAGGTTTTAAACCCGCCGTTACCAAAGCAATCGTAACTTTGGCCGAAGGATTTAAGATCGACGTTTACAAAGCGTAATCAGGAGGAATCACCTAATGGCTATTATTAAATACAGACCAATGACACCTGGTACAAGACAAATGTCAAAGTTGGATTACGCCGAAATCACAACATCTAAGCCAGAAAAATCCTTGCTTGAGACCGTCAAAAAACAAGGCGGCCGCAATAACCAAGGCAAATTGACCGTTCGTCATCAAGGCGGCGGTGCAAAACAAAAATACCGTATTATCGATTTCAAACGTAATAAAGATGGTATCGTCGGCAAAGTAGCGACCATCGAATACGATCCGAATCGTACGGCAAACATCGCCCTGATTAATTACGCTGACGGCGAAAAAAGATATATCATCGCTCCAAAAGGTTTAACCGTCGGTCAAACCGTTGAATCCGGTGTTAACGCCGATATCGTAATTGGTAACTGCTTACCAATTCAAAATATCCCGGTTGGTACCGTTATTCATAACATTGAATTAGCACCTGGCAAAGGCGGACAACTCGTCAGAGCTGCCGGAACAAGTGCACAAATCTTAGGTCGTGAAGAAAAATACGTATTAGTTCGTTTATCTTCTGGTGAAGTTAGAAGAATCCTTGGCGTATGTAAAGCAACGATCGGTGAAGTTGGTAACGAAAATCATGAACTCGTTTCCATCGGTAAAGCTGGCAGAACCCGTCATATGGGTATCAGACCAACCGTCCGCGGATCAGTTATGAACCCAGTTGACCATCCTCACGGCGGTGGAGAAGGAAAACAACCAGTTGGACATGCATCACCGTTAACACCATGGGGTAAATGCGCTCGTGGTATGATTACAAGAAAAAATAAAAAAGCTAGCGACAAACTCATCGTTAGACGCAGAAATAAATAAGGGAGGAGGAGCTCATAAATGTCACGTTCAATCAAAAAAGGTCCGTTTTGCGACGACCATTTAATGAAAAAAGTTTTAGAGGCGAATAAAACCAATTCTAAAAAAGTCATTCAGACCTGGTCCAGACGTTCAACAATATTCCCACAATTTGTCGGATTAACGTTAGGCGTACACAATGGTAAAGAACATATTCCGGTCTATGTTACCGAAGATATGGTCGGCCATAAACTAGGCGAGTTTGCTCCGACCCGTATTTTCCGTGGTCACGCAGACAAGAAAGTCGTTAAGAAGTAGGGGGAGAGATAATAATGGAAGCTAAAGCAAGTGTAAATAACGTTAGAATCGCTCCTCGTAAAGTTGAATTGATTATCAATTTAATCAGAGGGAAAAGCGTTGGCGAAGCTTACGCAATCCTTAGAGGAACGCCAAGAGGTGCTTCAATCGTTGTTGAAAAACTGTTGAAATCAGTTGTTGCCAACGCTGAACACAACTACCAACTCGATCAAAACAAACTCTACGTCAAAGAAGTTTTCGTTGGCGCAGGAAAAACCTTAAAAAGAATGCAACCACACTCTCAAGGTCGTGGATTCGCAATCTTAAAAAGAACCAGCCATGTGTTCATCACCGTGGCAGAAAGGGAATAGGGGGAACTAACACATGGGACAAAAAGTCAGTCCAATAGGACTTAGAATCGGCATCATCCTTGACTGGGAATCCAGATGGTATGCAGACAAGAAAGATGTTGCAGATTTATTACTCGAAGATATTAAAATTCGTTCCTTACTCTATGAACTTTATAAAAACGCCAGTGTTTCTAAAATCGAAATCGAACGCAGCAAATCAAGAGTCATCATCACCGTTAACACCGCTAAACCCGGTATGGTTATCGGCCGTGACGGCGCAACGAAAACTGCCGTTGTCGAAAAATTAAAAACACTGACTAAAAAAGAAGTTTACTTAAATATCGTCGAAATCAAACATCCTGAATTAGATGCAAAATTAGTTGCTGAAAGCATTGCTCAACAACTTGAAAACCGCGCTTCTTTCAGACGCGTTCAGAAAGTTGCTATTCAACGCGCATTAAAAACTGGCGCTAAAGGATGCAAAACTTTGATTTCCGGACGTTTAGCTGGAGCCGAAATCGCTCGCAGCGAAGGTTACAGCGAAGGAAACGTACCTTTGCATACTTTAAGAGCCAACATTGATTACGCTTTGGCCGAAGCATTAACTACTTACGGAAAACTTGGTGTCAAAGTATGGATCTACAAAGGTGAAATCCTTCCTGCTAAGAAGGAGGCCAAATAATTATGTTAATGCCAAAAAGAACTAAATACCGTCGTCCTCACCGCGTTAGCTACGAAGGACACGCAAAAGGCGGAACGGAAATCGCATTTGGAGAATATGGACTTGTTGCCTTAGAAGGCGCATGGGTATCAGCTCGCCAAATCGAAGCTTCTCGTATCGCTATGACACGTTTTATGAAACGTGCCGGTCAAGTATGGGTTAAAATATTCCCGCATTTGGCTAAAACCAAAAAACCGATGGAAGTTCGAATGGGTTCCGGTAAAGGAGCTCCAGAAGACTGGGTAGCTGTAGTAAAAGAAGGATTAATCCTTTTTGAAATTGCCGGCGTTCCAGAAGATGTTGCCAAAGAAGCTTTGCGTTTAGCATCTTATAAGCTCCCCATCAAAACTAAGTTTGTCAAGAAAGTGAGTGGAGATGCCAATGTTGCACGTTAGCGAAATCCGCAAAATGGAAAGTTCTACCATTTTGAATGAAATCGAAAACCTGAAAAAAGAACTATTCGATCTGCGTTTTAAACACGCAACCGGACAACTTGAAAATACCGCCCGCTTAAATGCCGTTAAGAAAACGATCGCTCGGATGAAAACAATTCTTTCCGAACGCGAAGTTGAGTAGGAGGAGCAAAAATGGAAACTAATCAAAGAGTATTCAATGGAGTCGTTTATTCAATCAAGAATGACAAATCCATTACCGTTTTGGTCACAACTTACAAGAAACACGCTTTATATAACAAACGCGTTATTTCTTCTAAGAAATTCCACGCTCATGATGAAAAAAATGAAGCTAAAGTAGGCGACATTGTAAATATCGTTGAGTGCCGTCCGATTTCTAAAACCAAAAAATTCCGTCTGCTTGAAATAGTTGAGCGTAAGGCAATTTAGGGGCGAAGGAGGAGACTATTATGATACAACAAGAATCTAGATTAAAAATCGCGGATAACTCCGGTGCCCGTGAAATCCTAACGATTAAAGTTTTAGGCGGTACAAGCCGCAAATACGCCAATATTGGTGATATTATCATCGCTACCGTGAAGTTTGCCACTCCCGGTGGTATCGTAAAAAAAGGTGAAGTTGTTAAAGCTGTTATCGTCAGAACCACTCGTGGCGTACGTCGCCCAGACGGTTCTTACATTAAGTTTGACGACAATGCCGCAGTTATCATTAAAGATGACAAAAGCCCGAAAGGTACCCGTATTTTTGGACCGGTCGCGCGCGAATTGAGAGAAGCAGAATTCACGAAAATTGTTTCGCTTGCTCCAGAAGTATTGTAGGAGGTAACGTATGAACTTAAAAAAAGGCGATAAAGTCATTATCATTGCTGGTGCTGACAAAGGCAAACAAGGCACTATCTCTAAAATCCTCAATAAATCCGAACGCGTTATCCTTGAAGGCGAAGGCTTAGGAAAAGTTAAGAAACACTTAAAACCATCCCAAGCTAATCCTGATGGCGGTATTATGGAAGTCGACAAGCCAGTTCATGTATCAAACGTGATGTTGCTTGATCCGAAAACCAAAAAACCAACCAGAATCGGATACAAAACCGTTACTAAAAAAGTCAAAAAACAAGAAGTTCAAGAAGTTGTCAGATATGCAAAAAAATCTGGCGAAGTCTTAGAATAATGAAGGGAGAATACAATGAATCGTCTACAAGAAACCTATAAAAGCGAAATCGTACCCGCTTTAATGGCAAAATTTAATTATTCTTCCGTCATGGAATGCCCAAAAATCAGCAAAATCGTTGTAAACATCGGAGCCGGCGACGCAGTTGCCAATCCAAAAGTACTCGATGACGCTGTCAGCGAATTAGCACAAATCACTGGTCAAAAACCATTAGTGACCCGCGCTAAGAAATCAATCGCTACCTTCAAACTTCGTGAAGACATGCCAATCGGCTGTAAAGTAACCCTTCGCGGTGAAAGAATGTACGACTTCTTTGACAAACTTAACGCTATCGCATTACCACGCGTTAGAGACTTCCGCGGTATCAATCCAAAAGGATTTGACGGACGCGGAAACTACACTCTTGGTGTTAAAGAACAATTAATTTTCCCAGAAATCAACTATGACAAGGTTAACAAAGTCCGCGGAATGGACATTGTAATTGTCACTACAGCTAAAACCGATCAGGAAGCTTTCGAACTCTTAAAATTGTTCGGAATGCCTTTCAGAAAGAACTAGGAGGATACCATGGCAAAAACATCCATTAAAGTCAGACAGAAAAACGGTTCTAAATTCGCCGTCAGAGACTACACCAGATGTGAACGTTGCGGACGTCCTCATTCGGTTTATCGCAAGTTTAAACTATGCCGTATTTGCTTCCGTGAATTAGCCTACAAAGGTCAGATTCCCGGCGTCAAAAAGGCTAGTTGGTAATAAGGAGGCACTATTATGGTTATGACCGATCCAATCGCAGATTTACTGACAAGAATCAGAAATGCGAATCAAATGAAACATTCAGTCGTGGAAATTCCGGCCTCGAAGTTAAAAGTAGAGATCTTGAACGTCTTGAAAAGCGAAGGATATATCACTGATTTTTCCGTTGTTAATTCCGGCGTACAAGGTACCATTAAAGTTACATTAAAATATTTAGCAAACAGCGAAAGAGCGTTGAGAGGTTTAAAAAGAATCTCGAAACCTGGTCTTCGTGTGTATGCAAAAACCGACGAGATGCCAAGAGTCTTAAACGGCTTAGGAATCGCAATTGTTTCGACTTCACAAGGCATTATGACCGACCGTGAAGCTCGCAAACTGCAAGTCGGCGGCGAAATCCTCGCCTACATCTGGTAATTAAAAACACAAAGACAATATTTGGAGGTGCAAGAAAGATATGAGTCGTGTTGGTAAATTAGCAATTCATTTGCCTGCAGGCGTATCAGTTACTTTAGGTGAACACAACCACGTAACTGTTACAGGCCCAAAAGGTTCGTTGGAATTCACATTCCACAAAGATATCACGATTGCTTCCACTCATAATGAAATTTCTGTAACCCGGCCATCTGATTCATTAGCTCACCGTGCTTTACATGGTACTACACGTGCGCTATTAAATAATATGGTTAAAGGTGTAACTGAAGGGTACGAAAAAGTCCTAGACATCAAAGGTGTCGGATATCGTGCTTCATTAAAGGATAGCAAAACTCTCGTTTTAAACGTTGGTTATTCCAACCCTGTTGAAATCGAGATTCCAAAGGGAATTACCGTAGAACTTCCAATTAATACGGAAATTCGCATTAAAGGTATTGATAAACAATTAGTTGGAGAATTTTCGGCTTACGTTCGCAAAATCAGAGAACCAGAACCATATCTTGGTAAAGGTATTCGTTATCGTGGCGAATTTGTACGTCGTAAGGAAGGGAAAACTGCTAAGAAGTAGCAGCTAGGTGAAACGATATGTTTAAACCCGTTGATAAAAACGCTCAGCGTTTAAAAAGACATGGTAGAGCAAGAGTACATCTCAGTGGAACTGCAGCTAGACCGCGCTTGAATGTTTTCCGTTCCAATCAGGGAATCTATGCTCAAATCATTGATGATGTTGCTCAGACAACATTGGTAGCCGCTTCTTCACTCGAATTAAAAGATGTGAATGGTGGAAATATCACTGGTGCAACCGCAGTTGGTAAACTTCTTGCGGAAAAAGCATTGGCAAAAGGCATTAAAGCCGTTGTTTTCGACCGTGGCGGATATATTTACCATGGCAGAGTAAAAGCATTAGCCGAGGCTGCTCGTGAAGCAGGCTTGGAATTCTAATGGAGGAGGTTAACCAATGCAAACAGCAAATCTAAAAGATGGAAAAGAAAAAGATTTTAAGAAACCATCAAGAAAATTTAATGACAAGAAAAAAGAAGAAAAATTATACGAAGAAAAAGTCGTTTCGATTGGCCGCGTAACAAAAGTTGTTAAAGGCGGACGTCGTTTCAGCTTTGCTGCGTTAGTCGTAGTTGGCGACCGTAACGGTAACGTCGGTTTCGGATCTGGTAAAGCCAGTGAAGTTCCGGACGCAATCAAAAAAGGCATCGAAGATGCAAAAAAGAATATCGTTAAGATCCCAATGAACGGAACAACCGTTCCTCATGATGCTTTAGGTAAATTCGGTGCTGCGAAAGTCTTCATCCGTCCAGCAGTCGAAGGAACCGGAATCATCGCTGGTGGTCCAGTTCGTGCCGTATTAGAACTTGCCGGAATTCAAGACGTATTAAGTAAATCATTAGGATCGAACTCGCCAATTAACATGGTTAGAGCAACGATGGCTGGATTACTTTCAATGCGTAACGTTGAAACCGTTGCCCAAACCCGCGGAAAAACATCCGAGGAGGTTTTGAAATAATGGCAAAACTACAAATTACGCTTGTTAAAAGCGCAATCGGCCACAAGCCAAATCAGATTAAAACATTAAAAGCTTTAGGTTTAACAAGAAAAATCCAATCAACCGTTGTAAAAGAAGATAATGAAGCAATTCGCGGAATGATTAATACTGTTGCTCATCTTGTTGAAGTTAAAGAAGTGAAGTAGGAGGCCTGACGATGAAATTACAAGCATTACAACCAGTTTTAGGCGCTACACATTATAAGAAACGTTTAGGCCGCGGAACTTCAAGCGGCGTCGGCAGAACCTCTGGCCGTGGTACTAAGGGACAAAATTCCCGTACCGGCGGCGGCGTAAGACTTGGATTTGAAGGCGGACAAACCCCGCTTTTCAAACGTCTTCCGAAACGCGGATTTACCAATCATTTCCGTGTTGAGTATGCCGTTATTAACGTCAGCGAATTAAACACGTATGCAGAAGGCACCGTTGTTACCCCGGAAATGTTACTTAAAGACGGGAAGATCAAAAGTGTTGAAAAGGGAATCAAAGTTTTGGGCCACGGCTCGTTAAACGTAAAACTCACAGTTCAAGCACATAAATTTTCTGCGTCAGCGAAATCGATTATTGAAGCAGCTGGTGGAACAATCGAGGTGATTTAACAGTGGAAACTTTGAAAAAAGTTTTAATGAATAAAGATATTCTGAAAAAAATCGGATTTACTTTATTAGCGTTTCTCGTTTTTAAACTGTTAACTTATGTAACAATGCCGTTAATCGATCCAACAGCTTTAGCTGATTTGTTCGATAACAGCGGCTTCTTAGGAATCGTCAACTCAATCAGTGGTGACGCTCTGCGTAACTACTCGATTATCGCTTTAGGTATCAGCCCATACATTACCGCATCAATCGTTATCCAGTTATTACAGATGGATATCATTCCTGTGTTAAAAGAATGGAGTGAAGAAGGCGAAGTTGGCAGACAAAAAACAGCAAGACTTACCCGTTATATTGCAATCGCATTAGCGTTTGTACAGGCATTGGCAATGACATTTGCGTTCCATTCACAGCAAGCATCGTTATTCCAGTTTGGAGTTGCCGACTGGGCAACAGCAAACGGACGTAACCTCTGGTTCTTCGTGTATGTCTATATCGCAATCGTCTTAACAGCCGGTACGGCGTTTATGATCTGGTTAGCTGATCAAATCACTTTACATGGTATCGGTAACGGTTCATCGATGTTAATCGTCGGCGGTATCGTTATTTCCTTCCCAGGAACCATCGCTTCGTTAATTCAGTATTATATTACTGACCCTAACGGCGTTATGGGTGAAAATGTTTATGCAGGACAAGGCGCATGGAACGGTTATTTACTGTTTGCAGTGAGCATCTTAATGTTCATCATCGTGTTAGTAGGCGTTACCTACATGCAGGGTGCAACCAGAAAAATTCCGATTCAGTACGCAAACCGTCCGGCAGGATCAAAATTCTCCGGAAAGAATGATTCGAACTTACCAATTAAGTTAAATACAGCAAACGTTATTCCAGTTATCTTCGCTTCCATCATTTTAAGTTTACCGACGACGATATTCAATTATATCGGCTGGGGAACGAGCGCGGCGGCGACAACTGCACAAAACTGGATTAATCAGATTTTCTCATATGATCAACCAATCGGTTTTGTGATTTACTTGATTTTAGTTCTTGTTTTCACATTCTTCTACTCATTTATTTTAGTCAAACCTGAAGACATTGCGGAAAACTTACAAAAACAAAATGCTTACATCCCAGGCGTCAGACCAGGTTTGGAAACAGAATCCTACATCACCAAAACACTCTTTAGAGTGACAATCATCGGTGCGTTATACTTAGTCTTGATTGCTGCATTACCAATTATTACATCCATGATCTTAGGACATTCCTATGCTCAAATCGGGGGAACCTCACTGCTCATTATCGTCGGTGTGGCTTTGGAAACAGCAAAACAGATTGAAACCGATACGCAAGAAAAAACGTACGCTGGTTTCATGAGAGAATAACTTCAACCATGCTTAACCTGTTAATCATGGGAAAACCGGGCGCTGGTAAAGGAACGCAATCGGAACGATTGCTGAAATATTATCAGTTAACGCATATTTCGACTGGGAATATCTACCGCGAAGAAATGCTGAAAGGTTCACCAATCGGCATTGAAGCGGCAAAGTATATTTCCCAGGGCGAATTAGTGCCCGATGATCTGACCAACAGCATTGTCAGAAACGTTTTGGCTAACGGCAACTTTCCGAACGGCTTTATGCTTGACGGATACCCCCGCACCAAAGCCCAGGCTATTGCCCTAGACCAAATGCTAACTGAATTTGGTATGCCATTAACAGCGGTAATTAACGTTCAGGTCAATGATTCGATTCTGTTAGAACGAATGGCCGGCAGACGCGTATGTCCGAAATGCAATGCCACATACCATATCAAGAATCATCCGCCGAAAGTTGACAGCATCTGTGATGTCTGTGGGACAACCCTTATTCAGCGGGCTGATGATTTAGAAGAATCGGTATTAAACCGTTTACGAATTTACAATGAAAAGACAAAACCTTTACTCGATTATTATCGTCATCGTCATCAGTTAATGGTGGTTGATGGGGTAAGATCGTCTGATGATGTTTTCAACGACATCGTCCAGAAGCTAGGTGAAAAAAATGGTCACCATTAAATCAGAAAGAGAAATAACCCTCATGAGAGATGCGGGGAGAGTCGTTGCGTTAGCCCATCAGGAAGTTGCCAAACATATTAAGCCGGGCATATCGACGTACGAACTCGACCAGATTATCGAAAAGACGATTCGCGCCCAAGGCGCAATTCCTTCTTTTCTAAACTATAACGGATTCCCCGCAAGCTCATGCATTTCCGTCAACGAAACCGTCGTTCACGGAATTCCGTCAAAAACCAAAATATTAAAATCAGGGGATATCGTTTCCGTCGATATCGGCGCAATTTTAAAAGGATACCATGGCGATTCCGCCTGGACCTATGCCTGCGGCGAAATATCGGAAACGGCCGCTCATTTAATGAAGGTGACGGAGGAATCGTTGTTTCAGGGACTGTCAATGGTTAAATCTGGCAACCGTTTATCAGACGTTTCGCATCAGATTCAAGTCTATGCAGAAGCGAACGGATGTTCGGTCGTCAGAGAATTTGTCGGACACGGTATCGGCAAAGTCATGCATGAAGACCCGCAAATTCCTAATTTCGGGATTCCCGGAAAAGGAATTACCTTAAGACCGGGTATGACGCTGGCAATTGAGCCGATGATTAACGCCGGCCGTAAAGAAGTAAGAGTGTTAAGCGATGACTGGACGACTGTAACGGTCGACGGCAGTCTGAGCGCGCATTATGAACACACAGTTCTTGTAACCGAGACGGGTTACGAGATACTGACAAGGATTTAAAAAGGAGAGATTCGATGGCAAAAAAAGATGATGTAATCGAAATGATGGGTACCGTAGTCGAAGTACTACCCAACGCCCAGTTCATAATCGAGTTGGAAATCGGACATCGGATTATTGGACACGTTTCTGGTAAAATCCGCATGCATTACATACGCATTTTACCAGGTGATAAAGTCAAGGTTGAACTCTCAACCTATGATTTAACACGTGGACGCATCACTTATCGTATTAATTAATTAGTTTTAATAAAACCTACAGGGAGGTAAATGGTATGAAAATTAGACCATCTGTAAAAAAAATCTGTGACAAGTGTAAAGTTATTAAACGCAATGGCAACGTTATGGTCATTTGCGAAAATCCAAAACATAAACAAAGACAAGGGAAATAGGAGGTAAACGATGGCACGTATTGCAGGAGTAGATATTCCTAGAGAGAAACGCGTAGTCATTTCACTGACGTATGTTTTCGGCATCGGCAAACCAACATCTCAAAAGATTTTGGCCGCTGCTAACGTTGATGAATCAAAACGCGTCAAAGACCTTACCGAAGACGAATTATCTCGTATTCGCGCTGAGGTAGCAAAAGTAAAAGTAGAAGGCGATCTTCGCAGAGAAGTATCCCTTAACATTAAACGTTTGATCGAAATTGGATCATATCGCGGAATCCGTCACCGCAAAGGCCTACCGGTCCGCGGTCAAAACACGCGCAACAATGCTCGTACCAGAAAAGGTCCGAGAAAAACCGTTGCGAACAAGAAGAAATAGGAGGATATAGAAAATGGCAGGTAAAGTCGTTAGTAAAAAACGTCGCTTGAAAAAGAATATTCCTTCTGGGGTAGCACACATTCATTCGACTTTCAATAATACCATCATCACGATTACGGATCCAGCTGGCAACGCCATCGCCTGGAGTTCCGCTGGTGCGATCGGTTATAAAGGCAGCCGTAAATCGACTCCTTTCGCCGCTGGTTTAGCTAGTGAAGCTTGTGCGAAGGCAGCCATCGACAATGGCATGCAAAAGGTTGAAGTATCCGTTAAGGGTCCTGGCCCTGGACGTGAAGCCGCCATCAGAAGCTTGCAAGTAGCAGGACTTGAGATTACGGCAATCAGAGACGTTACACCCGTTCCGCATAATGGATGTCGTCCACCAAAACGCCCACGCGGCTAGGAGGAATAGTTATGAAGGACTTGAAATTCGAAAAACCGAAAACCATTACTGAAGAAATCACTGAAAATTACGGACGCTTCATCGTAACGCCGCTTGACCGTGGTTTCGGCATTACGATTGGTAATTCATTAAGACGAGTTTTATTGTCTTCATTGCCGGGAGCGGCGATCATTAATACGCAAATCGATGGCGTGGAACATGAATTCTGCGCTATTGAAAACGTCGTAGAAGACGTAACAGCAATCGTTTTAAATCTTAAAGGCGTTGTTTTGACTATTGACAATCAAAATCCAAACGTCGAAAAACGTCTTGAAGTGATCGTTGACGGTCCTTGTGACGTTACCGCAGGCGATATCATCTGCGATGACGAAGTCAAAATCGTCAACCCCAACCATTATATCTGTCATGTCAATAAAGGCAAACGTTTCCGTATGGTGATGTATGCCCGCAGAGGCAATGGCTACGTTGATGCGAACAAAAACGCTCAATATGAAAACATGGTTGGCGTTATTCCCGTCGACTCAATCTATACACCGGTTGTTAAAGCTAATTATACAGTCGATAAAACCCGTGTAGATGATTCAGCTGATTATGATAAACTCAGTGTTGAAGTATGGACCAACGGTTCAATCGGTCCTAAAGAAGCCATTGGTATGGCTGCAAAAATGCTTATCGATCATTTATATTCCGTCGTTGAACTTTCTAATAAGGCAATGGCTGAAGATTTCATGATTGAACGCAAAAATGAAGAATCATCTCGTAACCTCGAAAAACCAATCGAAGACTTAGACCTTTCTGTCAGAAGTTATAACTGCTTAAAGCGCGCTGGTATTCACTCTTTAGGTGAATTAATCGAAAAAACCGAGGAAGATATGATGAAAGTCAGAAACTTAGGTAAAAAATCTCTCAAAGAAGTCAAGCAGAAGCTCGAAGAACTCGGCTTAGGCTTAGCGAAGCACTAAGGGTAGGAGGTAAATCATGGCAAGAGGATATTCAAAACTTAATCGTCGTAGTGACAATAGAACAGCACTTATCCGCGATCTTTCCACTCAGCTTATTCTTCATGGTCGTATCGAAACGTCTGTAGTAAAAGCAAAGGAATTAAGACGCACTGTTGAAAAATTGATTACATTTGCTAAAAAAGGCGACTTAGCTAGCAGACGCTTAGCAGCTCAGACCGTCAGAGAATTGTCAATCAATGATCAGACAGCTTTACAAAAACTGTTCAGTGAAATTGGACCGAAATACGCGACCCGCAATGGCGGATACACTCGTATTTATAAAATCGGAACACGTTTGGGCGATAGCTGCCCAATGGCAATCATCGAACTCGTTTAATCATTAACTTATAAAACCGTGCCCATGGCTCGGTTTTTTTTGTTATAGTGGCTTTTTGCAGGCAATTTTGATATAATTTTTATGCGTGAGGTGATGACATGGGATATCTCGATATCGAACATTTATATTTTCAGTATTCGCCCAAACGAATGATTCTGAAAGACATCAGTTTATCTATTAATCAGGGCGAATGGATTGCCATATTAGGTCATAACGGCAGTGGAAAATCAACGCTTGCCAAACTGATTATCGGTTTATTACAGCCAAAAGAAGGAAAGATTACCGTTGACGGAGTTATGCTAACGCCTGAAAACGTCTATGACATAAGAAAGAAAATCGGGATTGTTTTTCAGAATCCCGATAATCAGTTCGTCGGTGTCACCGTCAGAGACGACATCGCTTTCGGTATGGAAAATTTACAGGTTCCGAGAGAAGAAATGTTAAAGAAAATCGATTTTTACGCTGAAAAAGTCGGGATGAATGATTTTTTAGATAAAGAACCTTCACAGTTATCCGGAGGTCAGAAACAACGGATAGCGATTGCGGGCATTTTAGCGATGGAAACCGATATTATCATTTTTGATGAAGCCACGTCGATGCTTGATCCGGGTTCACGGGCTGAACTGATGGAATACATCAAAGAACTGCATCAAGAAGGTTTGACGATTATCATGATTACCCATGATATTGAAGAAGCGTTATACGCAGACCGTTTAGTCATCTTAAAGTCCGGTGAAATCTACCAAAATGGCGATATTCCCACAATGTTAAAACATCCTGAATGGTTTAAAGAAGCTTATCTCGAATTACCGACGGCGATTCAAATATATTACGATTTATTACAAGCAGATATTCATAGCGAAGAATTGGAGGATTACTTATGGGCATTCAGTTCAGACAAGTAAATTTCTCCTATAACGGGATGCAAAAAGGCTTCTATGAAGCGATAAAAGATATTTCATTATCGATTGAATCTAAAGGAGAATTTATTACTTTAGTCGGTCAGACGGGTTCAGGAAAATCAACGCTTGCGCAACATATGAACGCGCTTGTGTTCCCAACGTCAGGTTCCGTCGAAATCTTTGGAAAAACGGTAACGTCTAAACGCGACCGTCATATTAAATATAACGATATCCGCAAGGATGTCGGTTTAGTGTTTCAGTTTCCTGAATATCAGCTGTTTGAAGAAACCGTTGAAAAAGATATTATGTTCGGTCCTTTAAACTTTCATATTCCGGAAGAAGAAGCCAAAACTTTAGCGAAAAAGGCATTGCATATGGTCGGGTTAAATGAAAACTATCTGCATCGAAATCCTTTCAATTTATCCGGTGGTGAAAAGAAAAGAGTGTCGATTGCCGGAATACTGGCCATCGATCCTAAGATACTGGTATTAGACGAACCCACTTCCGGTCTCGATCCCAAAGGCAAGCGACAACTGATGGATCTTTTCAAATCCATCCAGGAAGAAACCAATAAAACAATTATCGTCATCACGCATGATATGGATTTGGTTTATGAATACGCCAAAAGAGTGTTAGTTTTAGATAAAGGCAGTCTGGTTTTCGACGGTACGCCGGAAGTATTATTCCAAAAAGACGATTTATCGAAATTTCATCTCGATTATCCTCAGACCATCCGCGTATTGAAAGGCATTAACGAACGTTTTAACATGAACATCGACGTTTATCAGAAAACCGTTCATGAAGCCACCGAAGCAATTAAACGGGGGTTGAAATCATGAAGAATATCATTATCGGACAATACATTCCGGGGAAAGGTTTTTTGTATAAACTCGATCCGAGAACAAAAATTATTTCTGTCATCGTTCTGATGGTTGCGGTATTCTTATTAAAATCGATTACGCAGTTAGCGATTGCGATGGGTTTGGCTATTCTGATTTTAATCGCCGGAAAGATTTCAATTTTAAGAATATTCCGGGGATTAAGACCTATCTTCGTTTTACTCATCTTTACCTTTGTGTTTCAGATTTTCTTCAATAAAGAAGGAGCGCTCTGGGTAGATGAAGAAATGACGATTGGTTTATTATCGATTCTGTCGATGATAATCTGGACGGTCATCTGGCGGTTACTGGCAAGCTTTAAAAAATTCAAAATGATTCTTTTCGTATTATATATTGCCGGTCTATATTTTATTATGAAATATGTGACTTTTGGAATCGTCTTTACGTCGTGGCAGTTTATGGTCTATGAAAAAGGCGTCGAAATGAGTATATTCGTCGTCATTAGATTATTAATTATCATCACCTTATCGACTGTACTGACGCTAACAACCAAACCAACCGATCTGACCCAGGGCATCGAGAAACTGATGCGTCCGTTAAAAGTCATCGGCATCAGCAGCGAAGATTTTGCGTTAATCATTTCGATTTCGCTCAGATATATTCCGACGATTCTCGATGAAGCGAATAAGATTATGTTAGCGCAGGCCAGCCGCGGAGCTGATTTTGCGGAAGGTAAATTTAAAGATAAAATCAAACAGATTATCTCGTTATTAGTGCCGATGTTTATTATCGCCTTTAAACGGTCAGAAGATTTAGCCGATGCGATGGAATCGAGAAACTTCGTTCCGGGAAAAGAAAGAACCAGAATTCACGATTTAAAATTAGGCAGACTGGATTTACTGACCGGAATTGTGACCGTTCTCTTACTCACTGGTTCAATCTTAGTGAGAATTTACTTATGATAAAGGCTAAATTAATCGAAGGTTTGTTATCAGGAAAATATCAGAATGTGTTACATCCTGAAGTCGCCTTAAGACCAATCGATATCAAGGGAAATATCTTTAATCAAGAACCGGTTATTCACTATTTAAATGAACATCCCCGTTTATTACAGGGATTTAAACCCATCGACGATTACAGTCATGGAATCGTCATCGGGATGACGTCTGAAAACAACATCGTTAAAATTGCATTTAAGAACAATCTGATTGTCAAAATCGTTTTTGAAGAAAAAAATCCGTCAATCAGACGGATAAAACTGACGCTTGAATATGACGGTACGAACTATGCCGGATTTCAAAGACAGTCAACCCTTGATACGGTACAACTACGTTTAGAAACAGCTTTATTAGAAATGACTGCTAGACAAATCGTCATCTATGGAGCTTCAAGAACGGACGCAGGGGTTCATGCCTATGGGCAGGTCGTGCATTTCGATACTGAATTATCGATTCCTGATGATAAATGGGTGATTGCTTTAAATAATCTTTTACCGAAAGACATTAGGATTAAAACGGCAGAAACGGTCTCTCAGCTCTTTCATTCCCGTTTTGATGTCGTTAGTAAGGAATACCGATATGTGCTTAATTTGGGCGAATTTTCGCCTTTCACGAGGTTTTATGAATGGACGGTACCTTATACCTTCGATATTGAGATTCTAAAACAAGAAATCAAGAAGATTGAAGGTACGTTTGACTTCACCAGTTTCTGTAAGGGTGATAAAGAATCAAAAGTAAGAACCATTTACAGCACTTCTGTAACGCAGGAAAATGAGAAAATAATACTAACCTTTATTGGTAATGGGTTTTTACATAATATGATTCGTATCTTGGTTATGGCTTTAATCAATATCGCTTCTAAACGCATTGATGCAGATATCTTAACCATCCTTGAAGCAAAGAACAGAAACTTGACGAAGCAGTTAGCTCCATCCTGTGGACTGTATCTGGTGAAAGTTAATTATTAATATTATTATATGAGGCTCGATTTATTCGAGCTTCTTTTTTGTTATTAAGTTAAAAATATAAAGGTCCGTATATCATTAAGAAACATATTTTAGAGTAACTCGCGCAACGAAAATGTTTATTTGCATTAAGTTTAATTGGTTAGATTATTAATTTGTGGGTCCGTGATGACATCATATAGGTACAAAACACAGACTATGAGGGTGTAATAAACGGACTTGTGACA
>CALEZX010000058.1 GCA_937928185.1 uncultured Caryophanales bacterium | reverse complement strand
CAATGAATTCATCTAATGTGTTGCGCTTAATTTGACAAATTATCTATAAAAAAAACCCCGATGAATACTCATCGGAGCAAAATTATTAATTATTATTTACCGCGGTTTTTCATATGCGGGAATAATAAGACGTCACGGATAGACTGCGAGTTAGTCAGTAACATGACTAAACGATCGATGCCGATGCCGATGCCGCCGGTTGGAGGCATGCCGTATTCTAAGGATTCGACGAAATCGATATCCATTTCGGTTGCTTCATCATTACCGAGTTCTTTTTCTTTTAACTGATTTTCAAAGCGTTCTTTCTGATCAATCGGATCATTTAACTCCGTGTAGGCGTTCGCATATTCTCTTGAATCGATGAATAATTCGAAACGTTGTGTAAAACGAGGGTCTTTCGGATCTTTTTTAGTCAGTGGCGATACTTCAATCGGATGTCCGTAAACAAAGGTCGGCTGAATAATTTTTTCTTCACAGTAATGTTCGAAGAATAAATTGACGATATGACCGAAACCATAGTCGTGCGCTTCAACTTTAATACCATGTTCAAGCGCTAATTTCTTTGCGGTTTCATAATCCGGAACTTCAAAGAAATTAATGCCGGTTTCTTCTTTAATCAAATCAACCATATGAGCACGACGCCATCCTTTGGTTAAATTAATCGTTTTTTCACCAAAAGGAATAACCGTCGTTCCTAAATTTTCCGTTGCAATTGAACAGATTAAATCTTCACACAAATCCATCATTCCTTCTAAATCGCTGTAGGCGAGATAGAGTTCAATGGTTGTAAATTCCGGATTATGGGTTGGATCCATTCCTTCGTTTCTGAAGAGACGGCCGATTTCATATACACAGTCTAAACCGCCGACAATCAGACGTTTTAAATATAATTCCGGAGCTATTCTTAAGTAGAAAGGCATATCGAGGGTATTGTGATGAGTAATAAAAGGTCTTGCGTTCGCTCCGCCTAAAATCGGATGTAGAATTGGCGTTTCGACTTCTAAATAACCTAAGTTATCTAAATATCTACGCATTGAACTGATGATTTTAGAACGTAATATCAAAGTATTTTTAGAGTCTTCGTTCATAATCAGATCAACGTAACGGCGACGGTATCTTTCTTCAACGTCAACTAAACCATGGAATTTATCAGGCAGTGGATGGAGTGCTTTGACTAAGTGCGTGTATTTAATGACTTTAATGGAGAGTTCACCAGTATTAGTTATCATCGGATGACCTTCAACGCCGATAATATCGCCTAAATCGGCTTTATCAAATAATTCGTATGATTCTTCGCCGACAAGGTCAGATTTAACATAAATCTGAATTCGTCCATACTGATCCTGAATGTGAGCAAAACCCGCTTTTCCTTTTACCCGTTTGGTCATAATTCTTCCTGCTAATTTTACGACAGGAGGATTTTCCATTTCATGAAGTTCTTCTTTGGTAAAAGATGAATATTCGGCTTTAAAAGTATTGGTGTTGTGCGTGCGGTCAAATCTGCTTCCATAAGGATCAAGGCCTTTATTTGCCAGTTCCTGAGCTTTTTCTCTCCGTACTATTTCTTGTTCTGTTAGTTTGTTTTCCATCGTTTAATCTCCTAATTGATTGGTTGCTTTTAGTATGACGGTTAAATTCTGATTCATTAATGATAAATAGGTTTCCTGTTTTTCAATATCCTCATGTCTTAAGGAATCCATCACGATATATTCAAGTTTCACGACATTGTATCCTAAGTTGTTAAGAGCTGATAACACGGCGTTGGATAAAGGAGAACTTGAATCGCGTTCAAAAATAATATCGGTAATATTATGTAAAATAGCTTCATCGACAATCTGTTGCTTCTGAGCCGATGTAAACTGATCTGCTTCTTCATGATACCCTGGGGAAATCGGGATGAATTCTAATCCATAATCTTCATGTAAATAACTGTAAAGGTTAGTAGAAGTCATGACCGTAGAAGTCGCTTTGGAAATTGCGTTTGTGAATGCCTGATCCAAAACAATTAAATCAGCCATTAAACTATCATAATTATCTGAAAAAATCGAATCGTACTCAGGATATTTATCCAGTAACAGCGGATAAATGTTTTCAGTCAGGGTAATGATTCGCTTGGGCGAAATCCAGAAATGTGGATCGTAGCCTAAAGCGGAAGCGGCAGTTGGTTCGATTAACTCTTCTTCATGTTCATCGTGATCGTGGATGATACCGGGAATGAAGTCAACTAAATTATTTTCAATTTTTACTAGTTCTACTTTTTTGTTGGTAAATATCTGTCCAATCTGGTTATCAATATAGGTATCAAAATTCGCACCTACATAAAAAAGATAGGTGGCATTACTCATGCCAATAATCTCTTTTGGCGACCAGTCGACTGCTTCATTATGGGAAGATACGCCCGGGACAAGACTCACGGTTAATTCCGTACTTTCAAAAATTCTTTCGACGACATATTGAACCGGATAAACCGTTGAATAGACGTCATAATCATATTTTTTCTGAGTGCACCCAATTATTGATGAACCAAGCGCTAGAATCATTAAAGCAAGTAATATCTTTCTCATTGATTTTCCAATCCTTTTCTAATTGAATAATATTATATCTTATCTTTTAAACATTAACAATCACAGATTGTCATGTCTGATCTCTTCGATGACCTCATACATCTTATCGGCGTCTTCTTTTTTTGTGTTATCGGAAATCGCTAATACTTTAATCGTTAATGTTTTTGTACCATATACAATTGATATGATATCGTTTGGTTTCACTTCGCTTGAAGGTTTTGCGACGCGATTGTTAATTAAAACACGGTCATGATCGCTGATATCTTTGGCAACGGTACGTCTTTTGAATATTCTTGATACTTTCAGATATTTATCAAGTCTCATAAAAAATCTCCATTGAATAAAGGGATACACGAGGTATCCCTAAGTTAGTTAATGATCAAGTTCTTTTCTTTCGGGAGTTTGTACGGGTTTATCCGGGTTTGAAACTAAAATATTATCATAACGAGATAAACCACCGGTTGATACGATTTCATCGATATCTTCTTTAGTTAATGTTTCAACAGCAAGGAGATATTTCGCTAGTGTTTTTAATAATGCATCGTTTTCTTTAATAACTTTTGTGGCTTTTTCGTAGCAGGAATGGATAATGAAACGAATTTCTTTATCGATTTCAGTAGCGATTGCTTCAGAGAAATTCTTATCTTTTCCGTAATCGCGGCCTAAGAATACCGGTCCTGTATTTTGTTCATAAGTTACAGGTCCTAAGTTATCGGACATTCCGTATTCGGTAATCATCGCTCTGGCTATTGTCGTCGCTCTTTGTAAATCGTTATGAGCGCCCGTTGAAATTTCATTGAATGTTAATTCTTCCGCAACTCTTCCTCCGAGTAGTCCGGTAATCATTTCCATTAAACCCTGTTTGGTCTGTAAGAAGGCCTGTTCTTCCTGAGGAAGCATAAGGTTATATCCGCCAGCCTGTCCTCTCGGTATAATAGTTACTTTGTGAACGATAGATGCATTTTCAAGTTTAATGCCGATAACAGCGTGACCAGCTTCGTGGTATGCAATAAATTCTCTTTCTTTTTTCGAGAATACACGGGATTTTTTTGCCGGGCCCATCATAACGCGGTCAACCGCTTCATCAATATGATAAAGTTCAATCTGAGTTTTATTTTCACGTGCTGCGAGTAAAGCAGCTTCATTCATGAGGTTTTCTAAGTCAGCACCGGTAAACCCTGGTGTTCTTCTGGCAATTTCGTCAAATGATATTGCCGGGTTAATTTTCTTTTTACGTGAGTGGACTTTTAAGATTTCCGTTCTGCCTTTGATATCAGGTGTACCGACGTAGATTTGACGGTCGAAACGTCCTGGACGCATTAATGCAGGGTCAAGGATGTCAACGCGGTTAGTCGCAGCTAATACGATAACGCCGGAATTATGGCCGAAACCATCCATTTCAACGAGTAACTGGTTTAAGGTTTGTTCACGTTCGTCGTGACCTCCGCCTAAACCGGTTCCTCTCTGACGGCCGACGGCGTCGATTTCGTCGATAAAGAGAATACATGGAGCATTTTGTTTTGCGGTTTTAAACATATCGCGGACACGGCTTGCGCCAACGCCGACAAACATTTCAAGGAAATCAGAACCGGATACGAAATAGAAAGGAACATTGGCTTCACCGGCAACTGCTCTGGCAATTAATGTTTTACCAGTTCCGGGAGGGCCAACTAAAAGCACGCCTTTTGGAATTCTTGCGCCTAATTCCATATATTTTTTCGGGTTCTTTAAAAAGTCGATTATTTCGGCTAATTCAGCTTTTTCTTCATCTGCACCGGCAACGTCTTCAAAAGTCGTTTTGTGGTTTTTGCTTAATCTAGCGCGGCTCTTTCCAAAATCAAACGCCTGTTTATTCGCATTGTTAGATCCTCTTGTCATGAATACAAGCATAACGACAACGCCGGCGACCAAAACGATTGGGAAAATGATGTTGAGGATGTTATAGGTAGCGGCGGGAACATAGGTCGACTGAATGTCGTTTCCGCTGACAGTATCACTGTTTATTGTTCGGATAATGTTTTGGATATAATTATAATCGTCTTCTGTAGCTAGGTAACTGATATAACGCGTTCCATCGCGTAGTACCCCTGCAATTTTAAAAGCACGATAATTGTTTTCTCCAGGTAATTGGGTAACATTTACAGTAGCAATGTTGCCGGCAATCAAACTCGATTCGAATTGATCGCCTCTAAGTTCGGTTGGTGTATTGACATTGCTAAAACTATAGATAATGGCAATTGCTAGAAACACAAGAAGCATAATCATTAAAAAATGAGAGCCTCTTGAATTCATGGTTTTTTTCAGATTTGTTTTATTGTCTGCCATCTTATTCCTCCTGCGGATTATTTCTTATAGACTTCAGGTTTCAATACCCCTACATAAGGGAGATTGCGGTAATATTCGTCGTAGTCGAGTCCAAAACCGACGACGAATTCTTTGGGGATGGTTACCCCAACGTATTTAGGAACAAACGGAACGATTCTTCCTTCCGGTTTGTCAAGCAGGGTAACGACTTCGACAGAAGCAGCGCCCCGGTGATACATAAGTTTTGATATAACGTCTAGTGTTTTTCCGGTGTCGACGATATCTTCGGCTATCAGAATATGACGGCCGCTGACGGACACTTCAAGATCTTTTGTAATTTTAACGTCAGCTGAAGATGTAATGCCGCCGTGATAACTTGATACCCCCATCAGTTCTATCTCGCAATATAAATCGATTTCTTTGATTAAAGCTGCCATGAAAGGCATACATCCTTTTAAAAGACCGATGATGATTGGTTTTTTATCGGCATAATCAAGCGTAATCTGTTTTCCCAGACGTTTGCATACGTCATCGATTTGCTTTTCTGAAACTAAAACTTTTAAAATATCCTTTTCTAACATGATGAACCTCGCTTATAAGTGATATAAATAACTTTATCACCGTTTTTTGTATGATCCGCGATGCGAACCCCTGGAATCCAGATGATTTGGTTTGAAACATCCGTTACAATTGGAATCATATTCCGTTCATTCAATGGAATTTTTTTATCGATGAATAAATCTTTGATTTTCTTTGTTCCGGATGCCGTTTTGATTTTATCACCCTCAAGACGGGTTCTGACTGTCAGCGGGAAGATGAAATCTAAATTATTATACCATAATTCAAGACAAATACCACTAATTATGTTCTGCTTAGTTGAAGATACGATAAATATATCGTGTCCGAAATTCCATTCGCCTTCGCCATTAATCGTGATTTCAGTTAAAAATGGTACCAGAGGAGTCTGTTTCGTCATCTGAAAAGTGTCATAACTCTTGACCGCAATCCATTCTGAAGAGATTTCCATTTCGGCGTTCGGTTTTTCTGATTCGATGATATCGAGCAGTTGATTCATCTGTTTATAAGATATTTCGTTAGTGTTCTTTGTAAGAATGTCATAAGATTTTTTTAGTATATCGCGTTTGACAATCCGGTTTTCCTGATTGAAATCCGAAACAGGAAACAAAACGGTATTTTCACGCTGAATCAGATGGTTTCTGATGAAAGTATCACTCATTTGTTCTACAAGTTTGTTTGCTTCATGCATATAATTGGTAAACTGAATGAATTTGCTTCGGTATTGTTTGTTTTCTTTTTCGATGGTAGGCAAAATATGATGACGGTAGCGATTGCGGGTATAGGCGTCTAAATCGTTTGAAGCATCATGCCGGTATTCAATCTGATACTTTTCCTGGTAATTTTTTATCGTTTCTTTGCTGACTTCAAGTAACGGACGAATGATTTCGATTTGTTTATCTTTGACGCTATCATATATTCCGCCATAACCTTTAAAACTGGTTCCGCGGACTAATCTCATCAGAATTGTTTCAGCCTGATCGTCGAGATGATGGGCTAAAGCAAGTTTATTCGCATGATATTTTTCGCAGATATGATGAAAAAATTCGTATCTTCTCGTTCTTGCATAGTCGTGAAAATTAGTTTTAGGTAAATCTGTTAATTTTGTTCCTTCAAATATTACCTGATACTTTTCGGTTGTTTTTCTGACAAATTCATATTCTTCATCAGAAGCTTCTCTGACTCCGTGATTGATATGAGCAACGATTAAGGTTAAGTTCATCGAGTCTTTTAAAAGGTATAACTGATGAAGCAAAACCATTGAGTCGATTCCTCCGCTGACGGCGATGACAATAACATCGTTTTTCGAAATTAATTTCTTGTTTAAAATTATTTTCATACGCCACCTCCATACCAATGAATAACAAATCTATTTTATCAATTTTTACGCTATATAACAATTTATATTGTTAAAAAACGCACTATTGTCACAAAAAAAGAGTTGCATGACTGATTTTATCAATTTCATGTGATGAAATCATGGACAATTCGTATGGTAAATGTGAAAAATGGTTATCTTATCTTCTTTGATTTGCGAAGATGTTTTATAATATTCTATGATATAATTGTTTTGAGTAAACAAGGGGGCATCACTCTATGAACAAAATCATTTTAGCGAGCAATTCACCGAGAAGAAAAGAGTTAATGAATTTACTTCAATTAGATTACGAAATAATCGTCAGTCAGGTCGACGAAATCATCGATAAAACGCTGACGGAATCAGAACTGGTTATGGATTTGGCTTATCAGAAAGCTGCAGATATTTTTAAAACCCATAAAGACGACGTTGTTTTGGGTTTTGATACGCTTGTGTATATAGAAGATCACATCTTAGGAAAACCCAAAACAATAGAAGAAGCGAAAGATATGCTTTCGTTACTTTCAGGACAGACGCATACGGTTATTACCGGATGTGCGATTATATCAAAAGGATTTTCTAAATCTTTTTTTGAAAAAACCCGGGTTACTTTCTATCCGATGACCAATCAGGAAATCGAAGATTATATCGCTACAAATGAACCGTTTGATAAAGCGGGAGCTTATGCGGTTCAGGGATATGGTTCAAAGTTTATCAAAAGTATTAACGGCGATTATTATACGGTCATGGGTCTGCCTTTGTCACGGCTGTATCATGAGTTGCAAAATATGAAACTTCTTTAATCAGGAGAATACCGATGTCACAGGATGAACAATTAATTAAATCAAAAAAACTATTTCTCCTCGATATGGATGGAACGCTTTATCTAGAAAACCATTTATTAGACGGAACGTTAGATTTTTTAAATGAACTGAAAAAACAAAATAAAAGAGCTATATATATAACCAACAATTCGTCTAAATCCGTCAAAGATTATATTATAAAATTACGTTCTTTAGGAATAGAATCCTCAGCCGAAGATTTTTATACTTCCTCAATGGCGACGGCCCATTACTTAAACGATTATCATCCTAACAAAACGGTCTACTGCATGGGAACCGAATCATTAAAAACCGAACTCCGAAATGCCGGAATAAAGATTGCTAAAGATAAAGATGATTCCGTCAACGTCGTCCTCTTAGGGTTTGATACCGAACTTACCCATCAGAAATTAAGAGACGTCTGCTGGCTATTAAAGCAAGATCTTCCCTATCTGGCAACCAACCCGGATTACGTCTGCCCGGTTGAATTCGGTTACGTTCCCGATTGCGGTTCGTTTGCGGAAATGCTTCGGCATGCGACGAAAAAAATGCCTTTATTCATCGGGAAACCAAATCCGAGAATGATTGATTACGCTATCGAGAAGTTAAACTATACCAAGGCGGAAACCCTTATAATTGGCGATCGTCTTTATACCGACGTCCTATCGGGAAAAAACGCTGATGTTACGACGGTATGTGTTTTATCAGGTGAGACGACGCTTGAGGATATTCAGAAAAGCGACGTTGTTCCGGATTATGTTTTTAATTCAATCAAGGATATCTATAACATTATCAAATCATAAAAGAATGGCCGCCTTCAACTGAAGACGGCCTGTTTTTATTCATGAGATTTTCCGTTCATTACCGCCTGAGCGATTACGGGCGTAACCCGTTTATCGAAAATATCCGGCAAGATATAATCGCTCCGTAAATCCTCTTCCGCAATCAAATAAGCCAACGCTTTTGATGCTTTTATTTTGGTGGCGATATCGATTGATTTTAACCGGGCAGCTAAAGCTCCTTTAAAGAGACCGGGGAAGACTAAAACGTTATTGATCTGATTAGGGTAATCGCTTCTTCCGGTTCCGACGACTGCCGCTTTTGCCTGCATAGCCAGATCAGGCATAATTTCAGGAATAGGATTCGCCATCGCCAAAACGATTGGATCTTTCGCCATCGATTTAACCATTTCTTCAGTCACAATTCCCGGTGCTGAAACGCCAATGAACGCATCTGCTTCCTTCATTAATGTTTCTAAAGAATCATTTGTATAATCATCGAATGAATCAATTATATTATCATCAAGAAGTTCTTTTAAAACGAAATCATAATCGTCATATTTTTTCTTTGTCATAATACCTTGTTTGTTAAAAGCATGAATGGTTTTAACCCCTAATGCTTTTAACAGCCAACATATTGCCGAACCGGCAGCGCCTGTTCCTGATATAACAACTCTCATGCTCTCAAGCGGCTTATTTAAATATCTAGAAGCGTTGATCATCGCAGCGCCGACGACCATCGCCGTGCCGTGCTGATCATCATGACAAACGGGAATATCGAGAATTTCTTGAAGCTTTCTTTCGATATAAACGCATTTTGGTGCGGCGATATCTTCGAGCATTATTGCTCCAAAAACAGGAGCTATTTTGATGACTGCATCGATGATTTCATCGCTGTTCTGCGTGTCTAAACAAATCGGAAAAGCATCGATGTTTGCGAACGTTTTTAATAATGCAGCTTTTCCTTCCATTACCGGAATTGCGGCTTTTGCGCCAATGTTACCAAGTCCCAATACTGCGCTTCCGTCGGTAACAATCGCTACTAACCGTCCCTTCATCGTATATGAATATACCTTTTCTGGATCATCATGTATTTCGATACAGGGTGCGGCAACACCGGGGGTATATGCTAAAGATAAATCATTTTTTGAATTTAAAGGAACGACGCTTTCAATGCTTAATTTTCCTTGATGTTCAAGATGAAGTTTTAAAGCATCAATGCTCTTCTGGTCCATAAATATCATTACCTTTCCACGTCAATAATTATATTAATTATAGCATTCATTCTCATTTTCTAATCTGATTTCTGATTTTTTCAAAGTAAATAACTTCAAATCTTTTCATGCTTAATTTATTACTTGCATTTTAATTCTAGGTTTGATATAATACTTTTGCTAAAGAACTTACTATGACATAAAATCATGGCAGAAGGAGAGACACATTATGAAAAACGGCATTCATCCAAAATATAACAAAGTAACCGTAACTTGCACAACTTGCGGTAATACGTTTGTAACTGGTTCAACTTCTAAAGACTTCAGAGTTGATACCTGCTCGAATTGCCATCCTTTCTATACCGGCAAACAGAAATTCACAGCAGCCGACGGTAGAATCGATAAGTTTAACAAACGTTATAACATCGAAAACAAATAACAAAAAAAGAAACCATATCTTATGGTTTTTTTTAATGTCTTTTTGTATAATAAAAACATCATAAACTTAAAGTGGGGGAATAGATATGTATTTAAAACAACGCGAAGGTTGGATTGAAGTTATCACCGGCCCAATGTATGCAGGAAAAACGGAAGAATTGATTCGAAGAGTAAAAAGGCTGGAATTTGCCAAACAAAATATTATTGTTTTTAAACCGCTGATTGATAACCGTTATGCCAACGATGAAGTCGTCAGTCATAATAATTCAAGAACGAGATCGATTAATATCTCAAAAGCTTCTGAAATCATGAAATACGTCAATGACGATACTGACGTTATCGCCATCGATGAAATTCAGTTTCTCGATGAAGAAGCCGTATCAATCTGCGAACATCTCGCCGATTCAGGCATAAGAGTCATCGTTTCCGGATTAGACCGTAACTTTAGAGGCGAACCGTTTGGTTTTATGCCGAAGCTTCTGGCTTTAGCAGAAGACGTTACGAAGTTATCCGCCATCTGCGTTGTATGTCATACGCCTGCCACAAGAACACAAAGAATCGTGAATGGCAAACCCGCTAATTATAATGATCCGATTATTTTAGTCGGCGCTAAGGATTCATATGAAGCGAGATGCCGTCATTGTCATGAAGTTCCCGGAAGACCGGAAATAAAGGTTCATCATGACAATGAATGATGATTCATTCTTCATGAGCATCGCCTTAGAAGAAGCAAAAAAGGCGTATGCCGAAGGGGAAGTTCCGGTAGGAGCTGTGATTGTTAAAAACAATCAGGTGCTCGCTAAAGGGCATAATACGCGTTTAAGCAGTGGTCATGTATTTGATCACGCCGAGATGATCGTTATGGATGAAGCCTGTCATGTTTTAAACGACTGGCGTCTGGAAGACTGTACTTTATATGTAACGATTGAACCTTGCCCGATGTGTGCAGGGACAATGATTCAGGCCAGACTATCAAAACTGGTCTATGGAGCGTTAGAACCGAAGTTTGGTTCACACGCCTCAATCCTTAATTTATTCGCTCATAATTTTAATCATAAAGTCGATGTATGTGGCGGAGTGATGGCTTCCGAAGCGACGCAGTTAATGAAAGCCTTTTTTAAGGAACTTCGGAAGCAAAAATAATTGTCAAACATCATTATTATGATATAATCTATATGGAATCTCCCATGAAGCATCTTCACTCAATAAGTGCCCACGAATCAGGTCAGATCTTGACGGAAGCAGCCTTAAGTAAGGTTCTTATGTGGGTGGAGATGCTTGACGGGAGATTCTTTGATTATAAAGGAGTAACGATTATGGCATTAGTGTTTTTAGATTTAGATGGTACGACGTTATATAAAGGCAATCCGTCTGAAGGTATTATTGAAACAATTGCGTTATTAAAAGCAAACGGACACCGTCCCGTCATAGCGACCGGCCGAGTTCCTCATGTTTTATATGGCGTCGATAAAGTCTTAGGAATCGACGATTATATTGCTTCAAACGGACAATATATCAAATTCAATGATCAAGTTGTACTTGAACGGTATATCCCTAAAGACGTGATTGAACGGTTAGTCAGCTACTGCGATAAAGAACAGCTTGATTTAGTCGTTGAAAGCGTCGACGGGTATGTGGCTCATTCGAAGTTAACACCGTTAGTGGATGAATTTTCGGAAATATATAACATTGAAAAACCGATTGTTATTCCTGATTATCATCTTAAGAACAATATTCTTTCCTGTGTTTTTTTTGCCAAAGAAAAAATCGATGAAGTGAGGGAATTATTTCCCGAACTTCAGTTTAACCGTTCTAATACTTTCGGTTATGACGTTAATTTAAAAGGCGGATTAAAAGCTGAAGGGATTTTATGGTTAATCGATTATCTCAGTTATCCGCATGAACAGGTTTACGCTATCGGCGACGGACTAAACGATATCACCATGTTAGAATCGGTTCATACCGGTATTGCGATGGGCAACGCCCATCCAAGACTCAAAGCAGTTGCCTCGCATATCACCGACGACGTGACTGCACAAGGAGTATACAAAGCATTAAAACATTTTCGTCTGATTTAAATCATCTTTTTCGAAAGGGGTGAAAGGCATGTATGATGCAATTATCATCGGCGGCGGACACGCAGGCAGTGAAGCCAGTTTAGCCGTTGCCCGTTTAGGGCACGAAACGTTATTAATCACTGGTAATATAAATATGATAGCGACGATGCCTTGCAACCCATCAATTGGCGGTCCTGCGAAAGGTACACTTGTCCGTGAAATCGACGCATTAGGCGGCGAAATGGGAAAAGTTGCCGATAAAACTTCTTTGCAGATGAAAATGCTGAATCATTCAAAAGGTCCGGCAGTTAGAGCGTTACGGGCGCAGTCGGATAAAGTACTATATCCAAAAGAAATGCAGAAATCTTTATTCGCTCAGGAAAATCTAACCGTTAAAGAGGCTTATGTAAAACGGTTATTGGTTGAAAACAATACCGTAAAAGGCGTTATATTGGAATCAGGAGAAATCATAGAAGCTAATACCGTTATTTTAACGGCGGGGACGTATATGGAAGCTTGTGTTCTCGTCGGTTCAACGTCGACGCCGGAAGGCCCGGACAAACAAAAACCTTCATACGGTTTAAGTGAACATTTACGCGAACTTGGCATTGAAACGTTCCGGTTAAAAACAGGAACTCCACCAAGAATTAAACGGGATTCCATCGATTTTTCCAAGATGGAATTATCTCCAGGAGATAACTTTAAATATCATTTCAGTTATGATGATTCAGTCTTCGTTCCACTCGAAAAAGAATGGCCGTGTTATTTGATTCACACCTCTGAATTTACCCATTCCATCATAAAATCAAATCTCCGGAAATCCGCCATGTACAGCGGTTTAGTAAAAGGTTTAGGTCCAAGATACTGCCCTTCGATCGAAGACAAACTCGTTCGCTTTGCGGACAAGGAAAGACATCAGTTATTTATTGAACCGGAATCACAGTTCATCGATGAAGTATATCTTCAGGGATTCTCGACGTCGATGCCTCATGATATACAGGAAGAAATGGTTCATTCCTTACCGGGACTCGAAAATGCCGTTATCGCAAAATATGCCTATGCGATTGAATATGACGCTATCCATCCAACCGATTTATGGCCGACTTTAGAGTCGAAAATCATCAATAATCTTTATTTTGCCGGTCAGGTTAACGGAACTTCAGGATATGAAGAAGCAGCCTGTCAGGGATTGATGGCAGGAATAAACGCTGCGTTGAAAATGCAGGGAAAAGAACCTTTCATTTTAAGAAGAGATGAAGCGTATATCGGCGTATTAATCGACGATTTAGTGACGAAAGGCGTATTGGATCCATACCGGATGTTAACGTCAAGGGCTGAATTCAGATTATTATTAAGACATGATAATGCGGATATCCGTTTGACAGAAAAAGGTCACAGAATTGGCCTGATCAGTGATGAAAGATATCAGAAATTTTTGGATAAATTATCGTTGATTAAAGCAGAAACAGCCCGGTTAAAAACCGTTACCGTCAATCCGACGGCTGTTATAAATCAGCAGTTAAAAGCTGCCAATTCAGGAGAATTAAAAGAAAAAATTTCATTGCTGGATTTGTTAAAACGTCCTGAATTATCTTATGATTTCGTCATTTCGTTAATTGATGAAAAACGGACTCTTCCATTAGAAATAACAGAACAAATTGAAATTGAAGTTACCTATGAAGGCTATATTAAAAAGGCGATTAAAGAAGCTGAAAAACTGATTAAAGAAGAGCGAATTCAGATTCCTGCCGACTTTGATTATTCAAAGCTTCATAATATCGCTTTAGAAGCGAGAGTTAAACTGTCGAAGATCAAACCGCTGACCGTAGGACAGGCTTCAAGAATTTCCGGTGTGAATCCCGCTGATATAACGTCGCTGATTTTACATCTGAAAGAACATTCCTCAAATACCTCAAAATGACCCAATATTTTTTGTGGGTCATTTTATTTGGAATTTTAAAAGGAATAGGAATATTCCTTCCATTGTGGTAAAATACTTTTAAGGGTGATAATGTGTCGCTATCTTTTCTTCAAGATTGTGAATCTCTCGGGATTCATTTACCATTAACAATGCAAAATCAGTTTACGACTTACTATGAGTATCTCATCAGCCAAAATCAGGTGATGAATCTCACCGCAATAACAGATAAAAATGAAGTATATACAAAACATTTTTTTGACTCGCTCTGCTTATCTAAAGCGGGTATTTTTGAACAAAAAACATTACTTGACGTCGGATCCGGAGCAGGATTCCCTTCATTGCCTCTCAAAATCGTCTATCCTTCACTAAAAGTCACCATCATCGATGCTTTACAGAAGCGAATTGATTTTCTGTCAAGGTTATCGGACCAGTTAGGCATGACCGATAATAAATTAATCCACGGCCGCGTCGAAGAATTCATCATGAAAAATTATTTTGATTTTGTGACGGCCCGGGCAGTAGCGAGATTAAACATTCTCACAGAACTATGTCTTCCATTCGTCAAAGTCGGCGGGAAATTCATTGCGATGAAATCGATGAATTATCAGGAAGAACTTGAAGAAGCAAAAAAAGCAATTGCTTTGTTAGGTGGCAAAATCGAAACAATTATCGAATATCCGCTTGACGACGACTTAAAGCATGTTTTAATCGTCATCAGTAAAATAAAAAATACAGGCGAATCTTATCCGCGTTCATTCGGATTAATCAAGAAAAAACCTTTGTAGAAGGGAGCAGAAGAATGAGAAGAAAACAAACTTACAGTTTTCCCCAGATTGAAGACTATCGCAATCAGTTAGAGTTAAAACATTTAAGATCGAAAAACCATTTCATTCTCGGAATTATTGCTTTTATGCTTGTTTTGACTTCTGTTTATATGCTCGTCGGGGATTTTCCAATCGTCTACTTTTATTCGCTGTTGGTAGGTTATTTAGCGATAATTATGTTTAACATCGTCTGTCTTGCTTATGGAAAAGAAAATAACAATTTTTACATTTTAAATAAATATACTACTTCTTTCGGCGTCTTCAGCATCGCAACCGCAATGATATTTATTTTCAAATCTCCGGCATTTATTTCCGGTTTATTCATCGCTTATGCGATTGCGGCTTTTTATCAGGACTTAAAAGTCATATTAATCAGTAATCTGTATCTGTTTTTTGCGATACTGATGGTGATGTGGAATTATCCGGATTACATCGCTTTTCAGAACGCTCAGGCAGAATCGGATTTCGGTACCTTCTTTTTCATTATTTTATTTGTACTGCTACTGACGTTTTCATCCTATATCATCATTAAACAGAAACGGTTTTTGTATAATCAACTGGCATTATCAAAAGAAAGTGAATTCCGGAATATCGATTTATTAATCGACGCTGAAAAAGAGGCTACGAAACATAAAATCGATATTACAAAATATTATAAAGCGGTTGATGCTTTTACCAGTGCATTTTCTGAAAAGTTAGCGATTGATAATGTCTTTTCAGAAAAACTGAAAATCATGATGGCGTTGGAAAAAGGAACGTCTATTCCGACGTTATTATCGAAATATCCTGCTTATTCAGATGCAGATTTCGACAGGTTAGAAGATTTATTGATTTCAAACAATCACCAGTTGCGGAAAGCCTGCATTAAAATGACGAAGATGATGGATTTAGACGTCAAGAAACGAGAGATATTTTCCGAAACGCAGTTAAAGAGTTTTAACCAGCCTTTCGATACGTTAGAAATCAAAATTCTTTCATTTGCGGTCTTTTATGTTTCGCTTAGGTTAGGCAACGATTTACAAGAACCCCTGAGCGCAGAAGAAGTCTATAACATCTTAGTTTATACCGACTATTATTACTATAACGACCCTTCGATTATGAAGATTTTCCAGGAAAACCATCAGGTGTTTGACGCTATCTGTCAGGATTATCTCGGGAGGAAAAAATCATGAAAAATTTCTTCCGACGCTTTTTTAATACTGAATTTTTGCCAATGAGTGAAGTCAGAAAAATCAAAGTTATTCTTGTCTGGTTTTTCTTAACGCTTGTGACTGCAGTGACAATCCCCTTATCGATATTCTTCGATTATGATCTGATTATCAAAATCGCGGTTATCGCGGTTTTGATTATCGTACTGTTTTTAACGATGTTACTGATCAAAGTTAATAAAATCATGGCTTCGATTCAGATTTCTATCGTTTATTCGATTGCGCTGACTTTCTTCTATATGCGTGGGACATCGAGTTTTTACGCGTATCTGTTTTTCTTCATCGTCATCACCGTTATCGTTTTTTATCAGGAATTGGTAAGTTATCTCACTTACGGATCTTTTGTGACTGCGCTTGGAATTTATTATGTCATCAATCATCAGGCGAATTTGATCGGTTCAAATGCGGTTTCCGGTTCTGTTTATGTCTATATCGCCATTCTTTTAGCGTTTTACTTAATCTTTTTGTTACAGGTATTATATAACGAAAAATTGTATAATGATTTAAATTATGAATGGGTGCGGATGGTTCATATCATCGATAAATATCAAGACGATACCGTCATGCATTTAGAAGACATCCGCAAACAAAATAAAAACGATCCGGTTTATGAAAACGTCGATTTTCAGAAAGCGGTTCATGAAATCAGCGTTTTTATCTATGAACAGTTCCATGATAAAGGCAAGGATATTGGCAACGTTCTCGATTTATA
Organism: uncultured Caryophanales bacterium; assembly: GCA_937928185.1. Taxonomy (GTDB): domain Bacteria; phylum Bacillota_I; class Bacilli_A; order Izemoplasmatales; family Hujiaoplasmataceae; genus UBA5603. The sequence goes on along the minus strand of CALEZX010000058.1, from coordinate 3,680 downwards.
TATTTATATTCATGAAAAAGGCATCGACCACATATTAAACAGCGAAGAATTAAGCGTTTCGACTAAAAAAGTTGCGGTCAGATTACAAAAATATCTTTTGAATAAACGAACAAATATGGTTTCGATCGTACTGAATTTTCTCACGCGTTTCCGTCAGACCGCACCTTATAAAGAAACGCGATATGAATATTCTCCTCATCATCTGACCGAGAAATCGGATGAACTGATTATCGCAATGGCGTTGATTTATCATTATTTAGCAAATGAATATTCGGTTCAGGATGATTATGGACAGTTTATTCGTTCGATGACGCATGAAGAAATATATGACTGGTTTTTGTCCATGGAAATGACAGAGTTTTTTAATGATTCGCAAATTGCCTTTTTTAAGGAAAACGAAGAACTCTTTAAAGAATATTTAGGAAAGAAAGCGTAGTGAGGTAATCTATGAGTACGGTAATATCAATAGCGAACCAAAAAGGCGGGGTCGGTAAAACGACGACTGCAATCAATCTGGCGAGTTCGCTCACATATCTAGAAAAAAAAGTCCTTCTCATCGATTTGGATTATCAAGCTAATGCTACGACCTGCATGGGAATTAATCGCGGTAGCTTTAAATCGAGTATCTTTGATTGTTTAACGGAAGAAGCTAAACTTGAAGATACGATTTTAACGACAGAAAACCCTCTGATTGATGTTTTGCCCGCAAGAACCGTCGTCGAAGGCATCGAAGAAAAGATTATTTCCAATACCAACCGCGATTTTATTTTACATACGCAATTAAAGCCGATTCGGAATAATTATGATTATATTTTAATAGATTGTCCTCCTTCTTTAGGATTTGTGACGATAAACGCGATGGTTGCGTCCGACGGTATCATTATTCCCGTTCAGTGCGAATTCTTAGCGATGGACGGACTGACTCAACTGCTTAATACCATTAGATTGGTTCAGTCAAAGAAAAAGGTCAATCGTGAAAGTTTAACGATTTACGGCGTGCTCTTAACGATGCTTGATACGCGTTCTGCGTCGGGTTTCCAGGTTGTTAATGAAATTAAAACTTATTTCGGCGAACGCGTATTTCAAACCATCATCCCTAGAAACGTATCCTGTTCGAACGCAACGTTTTACGGCGTTCCCGTAACTGAATTCTCACCGAAAAGCAAATCGTCTATCAGTTATCGCCAACTGGCGAAAGAGGTGAATGAACGGAATGGTTAAAAACAGTTTTGTTAAACGTGGTCTTCAGGATTTACTCGTTGAAAATGAAATTGAAAACGTTGGAAAAGAAGAAGTCCTCGAAATTGCACTTGATTTGATTGAACCTAACCCTTATCAGCCGAGAAAACACTTCGATGAAACGAGTTTAAATGAACTCGCCGAATCGATTAGGGTGAACGGCGTTTTACAGCCCGTCATCATCAAAAAGGTGCATAACGGGTTCATTTTGGTTGCGGGCGAAAGACGATGTAAAGCTGCTAAAATAGCCGGTTTTTCATCGATTCCTGCCATCGTCAGGGATTATAATAACGAGTATTTGGCTGAACTGGCTTTACTCGAAAATATCCAAAGAGAAGATTTAACAATCGTCGAAGAAGCAGAAGCCTATCAAAATGCGATTAATTCGCTTAATCTTACGCATTTAGAGTTAGCTAAGAAAATTGGAAAGAGCCGTTCTTATGTTTCTAATACTTTAGGTATTCTAACGCTACCTGAAGCGGTTATCGAAGAAATTAACCGTGGAAACATCTCCATGGGCCATGCCAGAGCGTTAAGTAAACTAAAAGATGTCGACAGAATTCATAAAATCGCAGAAATGATTATTACAGGTCATATGACCGTCCGCGATATTGAATCGTTAGTGAAATCTGAAGAAAAGAAAAAAGAAATTAAAAAACGTGAGGTTCCTGAAACTTTAAAGTCCAACGTAAAGCAACTGAAGGTTCAGTTAGAATCTGCCTTGCATTTGACAAATCCGATTAAATGCAATGAAAACCGGTTAACCATTGCATTTGAATCGACGGACGAATTAGAATCATTCATTAAACTTCTAAATCAGTCAAGAGGTGAATAACGATGTCTATGTTTGAATTCATGAGAGACTGGCTTGTCAGTTTATTCGGTGAAACGTCAGTTTTCATTGATTTCTTTATTATCGGTTTATATGTGGTTTTCTGGTTGCTCGTCGGTATCGGATTAACCATATTAAGTAAGCCGATCGTTCGACGCATTCTTAAAATCAACATGAAGTTATCAAAAAAAATCCGTGTTGAAAGAGAACTTCCGTTCGCTATAATCGATCAGCAGAAACGCGGAGAGACGATATCAAAAGCTTTAACGGCGATTTTGAGATTTGTAATCTGGTTTATCATCATATTAATCGTCTTAGATGGTTTTAGTGTAAACATTACCCCCATTTTAGCTTCCGCCGGAGTTGTCGGCGTCGCAGTGGCGTTTGGTACGCAGGAAATCGTTAAAGATTTCATCAGCGGGATTTTCATCATTATGGAAAATACTTTTTCAATCGGTGAATTAGTACAGATTGGCGGATTTACAGGAACCGTTCGCGAAATCGGATTAAGAACGACGAAGATTGAAGATTGGAAAGGCGATTATCTGATTATCAATAACGGATCAATCGGTCCAATCATCAATTTTTCCCGCGATTATTCATTAGCCATCATCGATTTGACGTTAGGGAGCGAAAGCGATTATCTTTTATTTGTAAAAGTCATCCAGGAATTTATCGCTGCTTACGGCACTTCAAATCCGTCGATGATAGAACCGTTAAATTATCTAGGCGTCACGGAAACCGGCGGGAATTTTATTAAGGTCAGAATTATCGGTAAAACGAAACCGACTGAACATTTTGCATTTGAACGGTTAATCCGCGAAAAATTATTTATGCTCTGTAAAGACAATAACATTTCAGTTCCGATTCAGAAAATAGAGATTCTATCAGGAGACCAAAATGGATCCGGAAATTAAACTGGGCTCTGTTGTCGTACTGAAAAAAGGTCACCCCTGCGGTGAAAACAAATGGGAGATTGTCCGCTTTGGCACGGACTGTAAAATTAAATGCTTAGGATGTGGCAGGATTGTTTTAATTGATCGTCCTACCCTAAAAAAAGCCGTCAAGAAAATTATAGGAGATACTCATGAAGGAACTACTGAAAACAATCATCGATTACCGGAATGAACGCGGATGGAAAGAACATGATACGCCCGAATCTTTAGCGAAGTCCATCATCATCGAAGCCGCTGAATTATTGGAAAATTATCAGTGGCCGGATCAGATTCCTGATGAAGAAAACGTCAAAGAAGAAATGGCTGACGTATTAATCTATACATTAGCGATGATTCATGATTTAGGATATGACCCCGTCGCTTTGGTTCATGAAAAACTGGAAAAGAATAACGTCAAGTATCCAAAACCATTAAAATAATGAGTTAAGAGACCGAATATTCATCTTTTTAAGGATGAAATCGGGGCGATTTTCATACCTTTCAAAAAATTTATTCGGTCTCTAAAACTTTATGAATTTTTTAATTGACAAACCTTCTTATAAATAGTAAAATATTACTCGCACTGAAAAGTGTAACGTGGGCCTATAGCTCAGGTGGTTTAGAGCGCACGCCTGATAAGCGTGAGGTCGATGGTTCAAGTCCATTTAGGCCCA
>CALEZX010000057.1 GCA_937928185.1 uncultured Caryophanales bacterium | reverse complement strand
TTCTTTCACGCGCTTTTATATTCTATCATACCTATTCTTTAGTGTCAACTAAAAACTTCTCATTATTTATACATTTTTTTTCTTTTTTTAAAAACAGTATAATATCCTTATCAATAGCCATTTTTAGCCCTAGAAAATACTTTGAAGTTAAAAAAAACTGGCAGTTTTTTCCTGCCAGTTTCATGATTTGAATTAAAAGAGCCGTAAGATGTCTTTATATGTAATAAAGATCATGAGACCTAATAAAAGGAAAAGAACAATCGTATGCAGGAGATTTTCGAGTTTCTGATTTGGCTTTTTCTTAGAAATCGCTTCGTAAACAATGAAAACAAGTCTTCCGCCGTCAAGAGCGGGGATGGGGAGTAAGTTAACGACGCCTAAGTTAACGGATAACAGACCTACCCAGGAAAGCAGACTTCTTAATCCGTCTTTGGCAGCTTCAGAAGTAATTGAATAAATTCCGACAAATCCTGATAAATCGCCGACGCCAACCTGATCGCTCGTAAAGAGTAATCCTAAAGTAGCGTAAATTGATATCGTCGAATTGTAAAGACTTTGCATAGCGGCTTTAAATGAGCCGAAGAAAGAAAATTTAGAAGATCCCGTGATTCCGATTCTCGAAAGAAGCGCGGACTGTCCCATTGCGGATAAAGTATCTTCGTTATAAGCAACATACTTATAAGTTATCTCTTCGCCGTCTCTCTCAACGATAATCGTCGTCGGTGATTCTTCGGTTGACCCGGGATAAGTCAATGAAAAGTCGATTAATTCCTGCCAGGTAGTAAAATGAGTTCCATCGATGGAAATGATTTTATCACCTGTTTTTAATTCAGTTGTTTTATATAAAGGTAACCCAATGATTAATTCATCAGTTCCTACCTGACTGGCGAATCCAAGACTATAAAACATTAATTGCTTGTTTACTGGCGGTAAAACGACGGTTTCGCCATCTCTTAATACAGTAAAGACGATTTCTTCTGTCGTGTATTTGGATAATTCAGTATTGACTGAGGGAAGATTGTTATCTTCACTCCATGAAAATACTTCAATTCCGTTAATTGCGATGATTTCATCATCCGGTAAAAAGACTGAATCGGCGGGAGAACCGGAAGTCACTTCACTGACGACTTTGCTTGAAGCATCCGCAACGCCCCAGAACAAGGCAATGATTAAGAAGACAAAGAAAGCTAAAACGATATTCATCATCGCTCCGGCGACAGTCACCATAAAGCGCTGGCGTTTGTTTTTTGAATTAAAGTTGCGTTCTTCAGGAGCAATCTGGATGTCAACGCCGTCTATTAAATAGAAAGCGTCTCTTCTGACTTCGTATTCATTAATATATAGAGGAGCCATGTTTTCTCCCCATAAATCGATTTTTTCGATAACCGTATTCGCAATATCGTCATACGCATTGGCTTTGGGTTTGACGATAATTCTTTTTACGCGACCGAGATCGTCGAACATCAGTTTGACGGAGTCGCCGACGTTAACCAAATCTTTATTGATTTCTTCTCCGGACATCGATACAAATCCGCCGAACGGAAAAGCGCGAATCGAGAAGGTCGTTTCACCTTTCTTTTTGCTCCAGATTCTCGGTCCCATGCCGAAAGAAAATTCATGGCAGAGAATCCCGGCTTTTTTCGCGAAATAAAAATGCCCCAATTCATGAATACAGATGACGACTGACAGAACGACGACAAATAATAATATATTGCCTAAAACGGAAAGTATTTGCATAGATAGTTCTCCTAACTTTTTTGATATTGCTGATAAATTGCCTGTTTAACTGATTTATCAGTTTCAAGCAGCTGTTCCAACGTGGGCGATTGAATCCACTTTGATTTTGATAATGCGTTTTGAATAATTTGTTCAATCGTTAAAAATGAAATCTGTTTTTTTAGGAACAAATCGACAGCCGCTTCATTAGCCGCATTAAGAATTGCACAGGCATTTCCTCCCTGATTTAAGGCCTGATAAGCGTAGCCGAGACAGGGATAACGGTTGAAATTAACTTCTTCAAACGATAGTTTTGATAATTTTGCTAAATTCAGAGACTCAACCGGATTATCAACTCTGTTCGGATAAAACAGAGCATAGGATATCGGTAATCTCATATCGTGATCAGACAGTTGAGCAATGATGGAATGATCTTCAAATTCGACCATCGAATGAACGATGCTTTCGCGATGGATAATCGTTTCAATCTGATTAGGCGGAATATGGAATAAATGATGAGCCTCGATGACTTCAAACCCTTTATTCATCATCGTTGCTGAATCAATCGTGATTTTATTCCCCATTGACCAGTTCGGATGTTTCAAAGCATCTTCAACCGTTACCGTTTCAAGATGACTCCGCAAATAATCCCTAAACGTCCCGCCGCTTGCAGTAATAATCAGCCTTTTAACCGATTGGGAGTTTTCACCGTTTAAACATTGCCAGATTGCTGAATGTTCAGAATCAATCGGATATAAAGATACCTGATGTTTTTTTAATAAATCATTGATGATATCCCCAGCCACAACCAACGTCTCTTTGTTTGCCAAAGCAATATTCCGTCTGATTTTGATTGCTTCAACCGTAGGAACGAGTCCGCTGATTCCCACTAATGCATTAACTAACAAAGTATTTTCATGCGACTTATTCCAGGTTGCTGCTTCAATCAGCCCTTCAGGGCCAAAACCAACAGAAACCGAGGGAAACAGATCTTTTAGTTTGTCGGTGTCTTTTTCTGAGCCGACGCTGACAAATTCCGGTGAAAATTCTTTAATCAGTGAAATTAAGGATTCGATACGATGATTTGCGGTTAAGCTCTTTACGACAAACGATTCTTTATGACGCCTGATGATGTCAAGGACCTGCATGCCGATGGATCCGGTCGCGCCTAACAGATAGATTTCTTTCATTTTAGAATATTCCCAACAATATTAAGATAAATAACAGATGCAGAGCCGCAAACATTGATGAATCAAACCGGTCTAATATTCCACCATGACCCGGGAACAGATTAGAGTAATCTTTAATTTCATAAGAACGTTTAAATTTAGATGCGACCAAATCACCAATCTGACCGATTACCGATAGTAAACCGGATATGATGATATAAGCATATAGAGGATAATCGCTTCCGAAAACATTCATAAAATATCCAAATAAAGTTCCTGAAATCATACCGAAGACAAACCCGGCGATTGACCCTTCAACACTCTTTTTCGGGCTGACTTTCGGAGCGATTTTATGTTTACCGAAACGAATTCCGAAGAAATAAGCTGCCGTATCGGTTATCATGACGACGATGAGTAAGTATAAAACTATCGATAAACTAATATTTCTAAAATATGCAAAAGCCGCAAATCCGATGCTGCAATAGAAAATAGTCAATAATGCATTGCCAAAGTCCCGGCTTGTAAAGGAATCGATGAAAACCATCATTACCGAATAGATTAGCATAATGCCAATCAGTAATAAAAGAAGATAAATAGGATCAACTGAATAGGAAATTATCCCTAAAACCAGTAAATACATGATAGCTGCGAGGATAATCGTTAAAATGTCAATCCACTTCGAAACCTGATTAGCTTTCGCAAGCATTTTTCGGAATTCATATGCTGCACCAATCGTCAGAAACAGACAAAATAATGAAAAGATAAAGTAGTGATGTCCAAAAATGAGAATAGGAATCATGACTAATCCCATTAATAAAGCGGTTTTTAAACGCTGATTCATATCATCACCCCTTAATCGCTCCAAAACGACGGTTACGTCTGGAATAAGATTCAAACGCTTCTAACAATTCGGATTTGCCAAATGCCGGCCAATGAACTTTCGTAAAGTAAAATTCGGCGTAAGCAGCCTGCCACAGTAAGAAATTTGATAACCGCAGTTCTCCGGAAGTGCGGATTAACAAATCGAGTGGCGGTAAATCTTTAGTGTATAAATGATTCGTAATTACTTCAGGTGTGATATCGTCAATCTGAAGATTATCATTTTTGATTTCTTTTGCGATTTCTTTTACGGCTTCAGTGATTTCGGTGTATGATCCGTAATCAAAACAGACGTTCAAGATTAATCCTTTACGGTCTTTCGATAAAGAAGAAATCCGTTCAAGAATCTCCAGATTTTCAGTAGAAAGTTTCGATTTTCTACCGCTGAAAACGACCTTAATGTCATGTTTTTCAAAATCACCAGAGAATTTTTTTTCAAATTCCGCTGGCAAAGTCATTAAATAGTCAACTTCTGCTTTCGGTCTGTTCCAGTTTTCAGTTGAAAAAGCATAAACCGATAAAGCTTCAACCCCCATAGACTGGCATAGTATAGCAACTTTACGGATATTTTCAATCCCCACCTGATGCCCCTGTGTACGGGTTAATCCTCTGGCTTTGGCCCAACGGCCATTGCCATCTAGTATAATTGCTAAATGTTTGGGAATTGTGATAGTTTTAGGTTTTTTTAAGAACATTGTCAACACCTCGTCATAAACAAATTAATTATACACTATTTGAGTCTTTTTTTCTATCATCAACATCAGGATAAAAAAATAAGACTAGAAAACTAGTCTTATATATGCATAATTTCTGCTTCTTTATCGTGGAAAATCTGATCGACTTTGACAATAAACTTATCGGTTAATTTCTGAACTTCTTCCTGCCAATAAGCAGAATCGTCTTCTGATAATTTTTTGTCTTTTTCAAGTTTCTTAATTTCCGCAATTGCATCGCGACGAACGTTTCGAATCGCCACTTTGTTATCTTCGGCCATTTTATGTATCGCTTTGACTGACTCTCTGCGGCGTTCTTCCGTCATTTGCGGCAGTACGATTCTTAAGCCCACGCCATCGTTATTCGGCGTGACGCCTAAATTCGCAGCTAAAACCGCTTTTTCAAGTTTCGCAAGCAAACTCTTATCATAAGGTTTAATGTATAACTGATTTCCTTCCGGAACTGAAATCGAAGCTACCTGATTGATAGGTGATTCCGCTCCGTAATAATCAACGGTAATCCGTTCAAACATTTTAGGATTCGCTCTTCCACTTCTTACTGTTGTAAATTCGCGGTGGAGCGCGTTGAGACTATGTTCCATCCGTTCTTCTGCATCCATTAAAATCATTTCTGGCATAAACTTATCCTCCTATTATTTTTTGATGAGTGTTCCGATTTCTTCGCCTAAAATTGCGCGTTTGATGTTTCCCGGAACATTCATATCAAAGACACAAATATCAATATTATTGTCATGGCATAATGCTGCAGCAGTTGAATCCATAACATGAAGCTGTTTTTGTAATACGTCTTGATGGGTTAAGAAATCAATTTTCTTGGCATCGGGATTATTTCTCGGATCAGCGTCATAAACACCGTCGATACCGTTTTTGGCCATATAGATGATTGCTGCATCTACTTCAGCTGCTCTTAATGCGGCTGTCGTATCGGTCGAGAAGTAAGGGTTCCCGGTCCCGCCGCCGAAAATGACGATTCTGTTCTTTTCTAAATGAGATATTGCTTTTCTCTGAATGTAAGGCTCACAGACCTGCGGGATGTTAATTGATGACATTACCCTTGTATCTACCCCTAATGATTCTAATGAGCTTTGAAGCGCTAAGGAATTGATGATGGTTCCAATCATTCCCATGTAGTCTGCACTAGAACGTTCAATCCCCATTTCAGTGGCTAAACGTCCACGGAAGATATTTCCGCCGCCGATGACTATTCCGATTTCACAAATGTTCAAATCATAGGCGTCTTTAATTTCATGAGCGATTTTTTTGACAACCAGCGGATCAATACCAATCCCGGATTTTCCTGCCATTGCTTCGCCGCTTAATTTAATCATTACCACTTTTTTCATCTATTAAGCCTCCTCTTTTCTGAAAATAAAGGACACAAAAAAGTGTCCTGTTTTTGTATTATTTTACAGCAGCCATGACTTCTTCAGCAAAGTTTTCTTCTTTCTTTTCGATACCTTCGCCTACTGCTAAACGTTTAAATAAAGCGATTGAACCGCCTTTTCCTTTTACATAAGTTTCAACTGATAAATCAGGAATCTTGACGAAAGGTTGATAAAGCAAGCAGATTTCTTTCATGTTTTTATTCAAACGGCCTTCAATCATCTTTAAGATAATTGCTTCTGGTTTCGGTTTGTCTGATTCAGCATTTTCATTTAATGCTGTTTTAGTTAAAACTTCGCGTTCATGGGCTAATTCTGCTTCTGAAATGTCAGAAGAAGATAAGAAACGAGGATTCATCGCAGCAACGTGCATTGCAACGTCTTTTGCAGTTTCAGCATTGGTTCCATTTAACACGGATAAAGAAACGATCTTTCCACCCATGTGTGAATATGAACCGAAAATCTGATCGTCGTTTTTATTGACAACTTGTACGTTTCTTAACGAAATATTTTCGCCGATGCCTGATACGGCCTCTAATAATAATTCTTTTAAAGTCTTGCCATCAGTAACAAGTTCTAAAGCAGCTTCGGTTGTCGTAACCGATGAAGCGGCAATAATTGCTCCAACTTTTTCAACTAAATTCGTGAATTTCTCGTTGTTTGCAACGAAGTCAGTTTCACAGTTTAATTCAAATAAAGTTGCTTTATTTCCGGTAATAACGATTTTTGCAACGCCTTCAGCAGCAATTCTTGATGCTTTCTTTTCAGCTTTTGCAATTCCTTTTTCTCTTAACCAGTCAATGGCTTTAGCAATGTCGCCTTCAGTAGCCGTTAAAGCTTTTTTGCAATCCATCATTCCAGCGCCAGTCTTGTCGCGCAGTTCTTTAACTAAGCTTGCAGTGATTTCCATAAGTATTTCCTCCTTGTTACACTAATATTATATTAGCATAAATTATTGATATAAACAATGTTATTTCTTTAAAAATAGGGAGCTATTCTAGCCCCCCATTTGGCTTTATTTCAAGGCGTCAATAAGTTCGGCTTTACGGAGTTTCGAATAGTTTGCTACACCTTTATCTTTAGCAAGTTGACGAAGGTCTGTAACTGTCATTGCTTCAAGTTCAGCAGTTTTGTCAGTAACAACGACTTTGACTTCTTCAACAACAACTTCCTGTTTTACTTCTTCAACAACCTTTACTGGTGCTGGTTGTGGTTTTGGTTGCTTTGGCTGTTCAGGACGTTTTTGTTTTGGTTGTTCCTGAACAACTTCTTCTTTAACTTCTTCATCTTCAGTTTCAACAGCTTCTTGATGAGAAACGCCGCCGTTTGCTTCGATGATGGCATCAGCCATTTTAGCAACGATTAATTTAACTGAACGGAGAGCGTCATCGTTTGCTGGAATGACGTAATCAACTTCGTCCGGATCGCAGTTGGTATCAACGATACCAAATACTGGAATATTGAGTTTTTTAGCTTCTAAGATTGCATTTCTTTCTTTACGTGGATCGATAATGAAGATAGCCTGTGGGATATTCTTCATTTCTTTGATTCCGCCTAAGAATTTTTCTAAGCGGTCCATTTCTTTACGAAGGTTGATGACTTCTTTCTTTGGAAGAACTGCGAAAGTTCCGTCTTTTTCCATTTTGTAAAGATCTTGTAACTTCTTAATCGATTTCTTAATCGTTTTGAAGTTTGTTAAAGTTCCACCTAACCAGCGTTTGTCAACATAGTACTGACCGCTTCTGATGGCTTCATCTTTAACTGGTTCTTGCGATTGTTTCTTTGTACCGACGAATAAAACTTTACCGTCAGCTGCCGCAATGTCAAACATTGCTTTGTAAGCGACATCAATGCTGTCGCTTGTTTTTTGTAAATCGATGATGTGAATACCGTTTCTGGAAGTATAAATATACTTAGCCATCTTCGGATTCCATCTGCGGGTTTGATGCCCGAAATGCACGCCTGCTTCAAGCAGACTTTTCATGGAGATTACTCCCATTTTTTGAATCCTCCTATTTTGATTTTTGCCTCCACTCGATTCAATGCTATTGCCACCCATATGGGCTCTTGACAAATTGCTCCTCGGTGTGTGTATTTTTTACGGCGTTAATATTCTAACAAATAATTGCTTATAAAGCAAGTGATATTTCTTTGGTTTGAAAAGAAAAACCACCAAAATCGGTGGTTAAAGTCCTGTACTGCCAAATCCACCCATACGCTTGGCCTGAGTGAACCCATCTTGAGAAGAAAGTAGGTATTTTGAGAAGACGCCCTGGGCGATTCTTTCTCCCTTTAAAATTGAGACAGGGGAGTCGCTGATGTTATACATCGATATCAGGATATGTCCTTCATTTGTAGGATTGTCGTAATAATCGGCGTCGATTACGCCAACGCCGTTGGTCAGAATTAAACCTTTAAGTTGAAATAACGAACTTCTCGCATAAATTTGGAGATATTCATCGTTACTCATATAAGCTTTGATTCCGGTAGGAATTAAAGCCAATGATTTCGGTTGAATAATCAAATCGTTGGCTGATTCAAAATCATATCCGGCGCTGCGCGCTGTTTTGCGTTTAGGAAGATTAATATTTTGATTCTGATAACTCGATACTATCGAAAAACCGCGTTGTGACATGATTAATCCATCCTTTATAGATTGCCTGCTCCGGTTTGTTTAATTTGCTTCTTAAGTTCGTTTTCTGCCATCGCCAATTCCACATTGCGCTGACGGTTCGCTTCAATCCGGGCTTTACGAATTGCAAATAAGTTTTCAAAAGCGGCTTCTTTAGATTCACCGATATAGGCGTCCTGGGCAATTACGGTGATGATATCGTGGACCTGTTGGACAAGTCCGTTGACAATAACAACGTAATAGGTCAACTTTTCGAAAGTCATCTTGACGTACCCTGTGTCGATGGTCGAGATAATTGGTAAGTGACCTGGCAAAATTCCATATTCACCGTTATTCGCACTTGATACGACAACGGATGTCACTTCTTCATTGTATAATTCACCCTCAGGGGTGACAATGATGATTTTCATCGGTTTACCTCCTTACTTTGACTGCATTTTTTTTGCTTTTTGAATAACGTCATCGATTGATCCGACAAGTCTGAAAGCATCTTCAGGGAAATCGTCGAATTTACCTTCAAGAATTTCTTTAAAACCTCTAACGGTTTCAGAAACCGGAACGAAACTTCCGGGTTGTCCGGTAAACTGTTCGGCAACGTGGAAGTTTTGGGATAAGAATAAACGGATACGACGAGCACGGTGAACGATTAATTTATCTTCATCATTCAATTCGTCCATTCCGAGAATGGCGATAATATCTAAAAGATCATTGTAACGCTGTAAGGTTCTCTGAACTTCACGGGCAACTTTATAATGTTCCTCACCAACGATTTCCGGCGTTAATGCACGGCTTGTCGAAGCAAGCGGATCAACTGCGGGATAAATTCCTTCTTCAGAAATTTTTCTTGAAAGGTTGGTTGTCGCATCAAGATGCGTGAACGTTGTTGCCGGAGCCGGATCGGTATAGTCGTCGGCCGGAACGTAAACGGCCTGAATCGAGGTAATTGATCCGTTTTTAGTTGAAGTAATGCGTTCCTGTAATTGTCCCATGTCAGTAGCCAAAGTCGGTTGATAACCAACCGCAGAAGGCATACGTCCTAACATCGCGGATACTTCTGAACCTGCTTGAGTGAATCTGAAGATGTTATCGATAAAGAGCAAAACGTCCTGATTTTCTTCATCTCTGAAATATTCCGCCATAGTTAATCCGGTCAATCCGACGCGCATTCTTGCCCCGGGCGGTTCATTCATCTGGCCAAACACCATGGCCGTTTTGTTAATAACGCCCGATTCAGTCATTTCAAAATAGAGGTCATTTCCTTCTCGGGTACGTTCACCGACACCTGCGAAAACGGAAATACCGCCATGTTCCTGAGCAACGTTATTGATTAATTCCTGAATTAAAACGGTTTTACCAACACCGGCGCCACCGAATAAACCGATTTTACCACCTTTGATATAAGGTGCTAACAAGTCGACGACTTTAATTCCGGTTTCTAATATTTCCGTTTGGGAATTAAGTTCGTCTAATTTCGGTGCCAGACGGTGAATCGGCATTCTTTTTTGTTTTGATAAATCGATAGGTTTCTGATCAATGGGTTCGCCTAAAACGTTAAATAAACGTCCTAAAGTAACTTTTCCAACCGGAACAGTGATTGAGTTTCCAGTATCGCTGACCTTCATTCCTCTGACTAATCCGTCAGTTGAATCCATAGCGATGGTTCTGACAATACCATCGCCTAAGAATAAAGAAACCTCGAGCGTCAGGTTAACGCCGACGCCATGATTGTTTTCCGGTAATATCTCGATTTTTAATGCATTATTGATGGAAGGCATACCGTCTTCGAACATAACGTCGACGACTGGTCCCATAACTTGTATGACTTTTCCAATATTGGGCATATTTTCCTCCTAGTTGACGGCATTAGCGCCACCAATAATATCTGTTAATTCCTTGGTAATCGCATTTTGACGTGCACGGTTATAATATAGATTTAATTTCGTAATAACTTCTTCCGCATTATCCGATGCGTTTTTCATCGCAGTCATCCGCGCAGCGTGTTCGCTGGTTTTCGCATCCAGGATAATTCCGTAAAGAGTATTTTCCAGATAAATCGGCAATAAGTGATTGATGACTTCCTGAGGACTCGGTTCAAACAAGAATTCTGCGACCTGATTATCTTTTTTCTTTGTTAACGTGGAAATCGGCAGTAACGTGTAAGTATCAACTTTCTGCGTTAACGTATTGACGTAATGATTATAATAAATCACGATTTTATCGACTTTATGTTCAAGGTAATATTTGATGAATGATCTTGACATCAGCTGAAAGTCGATAAACTCGACATCATCTCGGGAATTAACGGATTCCGTGTTAATCATCGGAATCTTATTCCGTTTACAGAACGAGAAGGCTTTATAACCAATCGTTCCGACGATGAACTCATCATTAGAAGCATGGTTCTCATGAAGGAATGTTTTAAATGTTTTTAAGAGGTTGTTATTATAAGGACCGGCTAATCCGCGATCGGATGTGACGAGAATGTAGCCTGTTTTTTTCGTTTCACGGGGTTCAAGCAGCGGATGAGTGACATCTATGTAGGTAGCCAGAATATCTTCAAGCACCGCTTTAATCCGATTTTTCGTCGGAATAAAAGCACGGTATTGTTTTTCTGCTTTACGCAGTTTCGAAGCGGAGACCATGTTCATCGCCTTCGTAATCTGAGAAGTTTTCGATGTTGCGGTAATCCGGTTTTTAATTTCTCTCATCGAGGACATGATCAAGCCCTCCTTTCGTTTTTAAATAAAATCAGCTTTAAATCGGTCAATGGTTTCCGAAATCCGTTTAAAATCCGGTAAAGCTTTGGTTTCACGAATTTCAGAAAGAATTTTTTGTCCTTCCGCATCGGTCATAAAGAAACGGTGCAGATCGTTTTCAAACCGTTTAACGTCTTCTAATTTGATGGTATCCAAATGACCTTTGGTCAATGCGAAAATACTCATTGCTTGTAATTCAAACGGTAAAATTTTATGTAAATCTTGTTTCATGATTTCAACGGTTCTCTGACCACGTTCAAGTTTTGCTTTTGTCGCATCATCCAAATCAGATCCGAATTGCGTAAAAGCTTCGAGTTCGCGGTAACTTGCCAAATCAAGTCTTAACGTACCGGAAATCTTTTTAATTGCGCTGTATTGTGCAGAACCACCGACGCGGGATACAGACAGACCGGCATTAATGGCCGGACGAATGCCTGAATAGAATAGATTCGACTGTAAGAATATCTGTCCGTCGGTGATGGAAATGACGTTAGTTGGAATATAGGCGGAAATATCGCCTTCTTGGGTTTCGATAATCGGCAGGGCAGTAATCGATCCACCACCGAGTTTCTTATTTAACTTTGCAGCACGTTCAAGTAAACGTGAGTGCAGGTAGAAGACATCGCCAGGGAAGGCTTCACGTCCCGGCGGACGACGTAATAACAACGATAATTCGCGGTAAGCAATCGCATGTTTGGTTAAATCGTCATAGATGACTAAAACATTCTTTCCGGCAAACATAAATTCTTCCGCCATCGTAACGCCGGCATAAGGCGCTAAGTATAATAACGGAGCCGGTTCGGAAGCTGATGCGGAAACGACGATAGAGTATTTCATCGCATCATATTTTTTTAATGTTTCCACGACGTTGAGGACGGTTGATTCCTTTTGACCAATCGCAACATAGATACAAATAACATCTTCATTTTTCTGATTTATAATCGTATCGACAGCTAAAGAGGTTTTTCCGGTCTGGCGGTCGCCGATGATGAGTTCGCGCTGGCCTCGGCCGATGGGAACTAGTGCATCTAAGACTTTTATACCGGTTTTTAAAGGTTCATTAACTGATTCGCGGTCAATAACACCCATAGCTTTACTCTCGATCGGACGGGTCTTCTTCGTCGATATCGGTCCAAAACCATCGATAGGTTGACCTAAGGGGTTCACTACCCTCCCGATTAAAGCTTCTCCAACCGGGACTTCAAGAATTCTTCCGGTGGTTTTAACTTCATCGCCTTCTTTAATAGCGGATGAATCGTTTAACAGAATAACACCGACATTGTCTTTTTCTAAGTTTTGAACCATGCCGTAGACGCCATTTGGGAACACTAATAATTCACCGCTCATGGCGTGATCCAAACCAAAAACAATCGCAATGCCATCTCCGACGGAGACGACCGTTCCGATTTCTTCGGTTTTGATTTGTTTTTCATATTGACGGATTTGTTCTTTGATTAACGAACTAATTTCTAATGGATTGATTTTGCTCATAAGTCTACCTCGTTATTTCTTTAAGTGAGTTTTCAAGTTCTCAAGCTGACGGTTGACGGTTTCATCAATAATATAACCTTCATATTCAAACCGGTAACCAGCGATGATAGTTGAATCAATCACATTAATAATCACAATTTCACGTTGGTGTTCAGACATCAGACGTTTCTTTAATGACGCTACTTGTGAATCGGTTAATGCAATTTTCGAATAAACCGTAACTTCTAGCGTCTGATTCATTTTATTCAGCAGTTCGTGATACTCTTTACTGATATCCTGAATAAGGTCTAATCTCCTGTTGTCAATTAATACAAAAAGCATATGTTTAACTAAAGGATGATTAACTGTATTATCAACGACTTTTTTCTTGTCGGCTTTTTTGATGCCGGGATGAATAAAGAAATGAAGTGTTTCCTCATCAAAGGATAAAACGTTCTGATCCCATACTTCAATAAATTCTTTCCAGCTTTTCGTTTCACCTGCAAGCGAAAAAGCCGCCATAGCATATTGACTGGCGACGTAATTCATGCTAGTTCTCCTTAACAGCTGATTTAGTGCTCGCTAAATCGGCATAAGTCGATGGATCTATCTCTTTTTCAAGGATAGTGGATGCCATTAAAGCAGCTAACTCAACAGCTTGATTATTGACTTCAGCTTTGGCTTTTTCAATATCAAGAGCAGTCGCCTTTTTTGCTTCTTCAGATATCTTCTTGGCTTCAATTTTTGCGGACTGAATAATCTGATTTCGTTCTTCTTCACCTTGTCGACGGGCAGATTCTAAAAGATTACGGGCATTTTTTCTGAGTTCGTTTGCTTCTGATTCCGTCTGTGATTTGAGAAGATTAGCTTCCTCTGATGCTTTCTCAGCGTTCGCTAATTCATTCGCTACCACTTCTCTTCTTTTATCGAGAAAAGCAGTGACTTTACTCCAGAAGAATCTTCTGACGATAATCACCAAAATTACGGTCGCCAGCAACTGAACGACCATATCAAGCAGACTGACCCCTAAAGCTGATTCAATAGCTTCTGATACAGCGGTCGTGATTTTATCGATAACATTCATCACGAACACCTCCTTAAGAATGACATATTGCTAAAATAATTATTTACCAAGTAATAAAATTGCGATAATTAAGGAATAAAGACCGGTGGTTTCAGCAACAGCCTGAGTAACTAAAGTCGTTACTAAAATTTTTCCTTGTACTTCTGGCTGACGGCTGACTGCTTCAGCAGCTTTACCAGCGGCAAATCCTTGTCCGATAGCAGGTCCGAATCCAGCAATCATCGCAATGCCAGCTCCTAGATATGCCATACCTGAAGTGAAGAATTGGTTGTATTCTGCAGCAAAATGGATAATCGAATTAAAAATAGATGAAAACATGTTATAAATCCTCCTAATAATAGTTTATAGTTTTAATTATCTGAAGCCATCGAAATGGTAATCAGGGAAAGCATAAAAAACACAAATGCCTGGATGAGACCGAAAAAGATATCGAAGATGGCGTGGATGAATACGCCGGCAAATATCCCTGCAGCCCAGTGAAGCGCCGTATAGACCATAACCGAAATGACAGTACCGCTCATTAAATTACCAAAGAGACGCATTCCCATCGTAAGGGGAGTTGAGAACTCGCCAATCAGGTTGATAGGAAGCATAATTGGAGCAAGCGGTTTGACATATCCTAATAACGAATCAAGTTTTTTTATAACGCCTACATATTTTAACTCTGCAAACTTGACTAGGAAAAAGGTTATGACCGAGAAAGTCAACGCTACTCCAAGGTTCGCTAGCGGGGGCTGTAGACCGAAGAGCGATATGGTGTTCGCAACAGCTAAATACATAATGATTGAAAACAGGTAAGGCCCGAACAGTTTGAATCTGGTTCCAGATAAATGATCTTTGATAAATTTGTTAAAGATATCGACAACCATTATCCAGAAAAACAGAAATCCTTTCGGTGTTGTTTTGGGATCTAATTTCCCGATTTTTGTGCCGGCGATAATGAAGATGATTGAAAGGACGGCAACGACGATTAAAGATGAGATGACGTTCGGTGAAAGCGGCGCAAACAGTTTAAACTCAAGCCCCATCGATATCACCCGACTTTCTGATCGACTGAACGATTGTCAGTACTAATAAGACGATACGGTAAGATAAAATGCCGACAGCGACAAAATAGATATTCCATTCATCCGGTTTTGTCGAAACATAGTAAAGGATGAATCCGTAAAAGACCATTTTCACAAGATACAGAATGATTGTTTTGCTCCTGATTGTATTCGGAGCGTTCGCAAAGGCATTTTTCATCACACGGTATGACATCGAGTTCATTAACAATCCCGTGAAAGTACCTAAAACGAAACTCAGTAAGAAATCAATGTCTTTCGTCGCTAAATATAAGATTAACGAAAACAGAAGGGCGTAAGGGAAAACAAAAAGAAACGTCATTTCAATGATGTTTGTCTTTTTTTTCAATTCCTTCACCTCCTGTTATTTTTAATGAACGTATGACCAGGTTCCGGAAAGCACCGAAGATGCCGAGAACCATGAATATATACATAAAGATTTGTTTTTCATCAAAGAGCCAGTTATCAATCGCCCGGCCGATAAAATAACCAATGACGATAGAAACAAATGTTTCGATAAAAAACTGGATCATCATGTTGATGATCATATATATCGTTTTGTGCTTTTGAAGCCCCATTATTTTGTTCCGAACAATCGGTCTCCACAGTCCCCAAGACCGGGAACGATATAGCCTTTCTCATTGAGATGTAAATCCTGTTTTACTAAGAAAATATCGACATCGGGATGGGCGGTTTGTAAAGCATTAACCCCTTCAGGACATCCGACCAAACCAACGAAACGAATATCTTTTCCGCCTCTTTGTTTGATCTTATTAATCGCAACAATCGCTGAACCACCGGTAGCGAGCATGGGGTCAACCACAAGAATGGTTGCGGATTCTAATGATTCAGGTAACTTTACATAGTATTCAATCGGTAGTAAGGTAGCTTCATCGCGGTATAACCCGATATGGCCGATTTTTGCGGTAGGAATGACCATATGGATGCCATCGACCATGCCAAGACCAGCGCGTAAGATAGGTACAATCACAACATCTTTCGCTAATGTTAAACATGTCGTGGTTGTAATCGGCGTTTCAACCTCAACCGATTTTGTTGCCAAATCACGAGTAATTTCATAGGTTACGAGACTGCCGATTTCATTCACATTCTCACGAAATGTTTTGGTATCGGTGTTTTTGTTGCGAATGATTGCTAGTTTGTGTTCAATCAGGGGATGATTGATGATCACTAATTTACCCATTACTTATTCCTCCTCATAGTCTGATATCATATTTACTCTCTTCTGATGGCGTTCGCCATTTGAATAGGGTGTATCCAGAAAGATTCGGACAAACGATAGAACGTCTGTTAAAGAATTTGTACGGCTTCCAACGCATAATACGTTGGCGTCGTTATGTTCTCTTGTCGCTTTTGCAGCGAATTCATTTTGAATGGCTGCGGCGCGAACGCCTTTGACTTTATTTGCCGCAATGGACATGCCAATGCCGGTACCACAGATAAGAATTCCGAAATCAGCCTGTTTAGACTGTATAGCTTTTCCTACTAAAAACGCATATGAAGGATAATCGGTAGAGTTAAGTGAATTAGTCCCGAAGTCGATAACTTCATGGCCTAACTGCTTAACGAGTTCGATGATTTGAGGTTTGTATTCATACCCTGCATGATCGGCTCCAATCGCAATTTTCATGAGATTTCACTCCATTCTTATATATAATATAAAGTCCCTGTCAGTTTGCCAATACAATTATAACAAAACGACCTTTATTTGACAAACAAAAGTTATATATTCTTTTTAGTCGATGATTATCTGTCCGGCTCTTAACGTTTTGTGGGACATCGGATCATAAACGGTCGAGGCAACTGCAGATAAATCCTGTCCTTCGACTATAAAGTCAGCCAACCCATCAAATTTTAGCGCGTCTTGATATTTCAAAATGGCCGGTTCGGTACTTAAATTTAGCGATGTAACGACCATCGGACCAAAGTGCGACAATATTGCTAAAGCCGTCGGAGAATTGGGAATTCTGACTCCAACAGTCGGCTGATTAGCGGTAATTGCATCATCAATTTGACTATTTTTATTAAAAATCAATGTTAAAGCGCCGGGCCAGTATTTTGAAGCATATTTTTCTCCTGCTTCAAAATTCGTTACAAGCGATTTAACCTGTTCGACATCAGCACATAATAACGCCATCGGTTTCATCGGTTCGCGTTTTTTGATTTCATAAATCCGTTTAACCGATTTAATATCATTATAGAGACATCCGATACCATAGACGGTGTCGGTTTCAAAAACAACAACATGACCGTAAAGATCTTTTTTTAACAGATCCGCTAATGCAATAATCATCTTATTCCCTCTTTTCTATGATATCTATTAGTTCGCTTGGATGACTGATTATGTATTCTGCACCACTCTGCAGTAATTCATCTTTTTTGCGGAATCCCCATAAAACTCCGACGGGAATCAGATGGGCATTAACTGCCGTCTCCATGTCAGTCCGCGTATCGCCCACATAAAGAATTTCGCTATGAAGAAACCCTGAGGCTCTGATGATTTCATTCACTGAAGCCGGATGGGGTTTGACTTCATATCCTTCTCTTTTCCCCATGACTTCGAAGAAAGGATAATCGCCGAAGTAATACTGAATGACTGATTTTGTATCTGGATCTGGCTTGTTCGATAAAACGCTAACCAGAATCTTTCTTTCTTTAAGAACTTCTAATAAAGTAACAATTCCGGAATAAGGTTTTGTCAATTCGTTTTGCTTTACTAAATAATTTGCTAAATATAGATGCTTAACACTCGAAAACAGAGATTTATCCGCGGATTGTTCTTCTAAAACCGACGTAACTAAATTGTCTACGCCGCGGCCAACGAAGATTTTATAATCTTCGACTGTAAATGATTTTAAACCCAACTGAAGCAACGCTTCATTCATACTGTTTGCGATATCTGCGATGGTATCAAGCAAAGTACCATCAAGATCAAAAATAACTGCTTTTATGCTCATGTTTTCCTCTCAAAGATCAAATGATAATTGTTTTTCAATAGTTTGTTTAACCGGATGGTAAGTCTTCCGGTGAATGGGTGTAACACCTAAACTTTCAAGTGCAAGCAGGTGTTGTTTCGTAGGATAACCTTTATGTTGTTCAAATCCGTAGCCGGGATAGATATTTGATATATTAACCATGTATTCATCGCGGGCGACTTTCGCTAAAATTGACCCAGCCGCAATTGACGCACTTAAACAGTCGCCTTTGATAATCGCTTCATAGGGAATGGCTTGTTCTTTTAATGGCATCGCGTCGGTTAAGAGATAATCAGGCTGAACCGATAACCCGTTAATCGCTTCCGTCATTGCTAATTTTGATGCCTGATAGATGTTAATTTCGTCGATTTTTTCAGGAGAGATAAAGGCGATTGAATAAGCCAACGCTTTGTCCTTAATTTCTTCAGCCAGTCGGATTCTTGTTTTTTCAGTGAGTTGTTTCGAATCATTTAACCCTTCGATTACTACATCCGGATTCAAAATTACCGCACCAGCGACGACCGGTCCGGCTAAAGGTCCTCTTCCGGCTTCGTCAACTCCGCATATATATTTATAACCCGTATTTAATAACCGGTTCTCAAACTCATACATCGGAAGGCACCTTATCCAGACAGATTCGTCCAAATTTCTGGTGACGGAATTCATGTAAGAATAATTTGATGACGCGGTCGTAGTCTACTTGTTTACCAGGAAGAAGCGCACCTCTTTTTAATCCAATCTGATCGAGCGTTGCGATGAGATTATCAGGATCAACCGGCGGTATGGAAAATCTCGATTCTACCTGACCAGGATAATTAGCAGCTAAATATTTCAGACCGTATAACGCTATTTCATCGATTGGGATAATGTCGTCTTTAATCGAACCAACCAAAGCGAGTTTAAGTCCCACTTCCGGGTCTTCAAACTTCGGCCATAATATGCCAGGGTTATCTAAAAGTTCCATATCTTCGTCGACGCGAACATATTTCTGTGCTTTTGTAACACCAGGTTTATCTCCTGTCTGTGCGGCAGGGCGTTTTGCCAGCCGGTTAATAAAAGCACTCTTTCCGACGTTCGGAATTCCGACGACCATCGCCCGAAACGGTCTTTTTTTCATTCCTTTTTTTGCTTCTTTTTCGAACAGAGGAGATAGTATTTGTCTCGCTGCAGGAACGATTGCTTTCGATGAATCCCCCGTCAGGGAATTGACGGCGACGGCATGAATACCCTGCTTTTTATAATAAGCTAACCATTTTTTTAATTCGGTTTCATCAGCTAAATCACTTTTATTTAAAATATAAAGTATCGGTTTATCCTTAATAATTTCAAAAAGCATCGGATTCTCCGACGCTTTCGGAATTCTAGCATCTAATAAGACAAAAACGATATCGATGATTGATAATTTTTCTTCAACCTGTCTTCTCGCTTTCGCCATGTGACCGGGAAACCATTGTATCTGTGCCACTACCGGCACCTCCAGTAACTAAAATTTAATAATAACTTTTCCAAGGATATCTTCGGCTTTTACCAATCCGAAATACCTTGAATCGTTGCTTTTTGAATCATTATCGCCCATAATGAAGAAATATCCTTCCGGAATTACGCCGTCAAAGAGATGATATTCTGATTCATACCCTTCGACTTCAAGATTGACTCCATTCAGATAAACGCCGGATAAATCAACCTTTAACTGATCTCCCGGTAAACCGATAAGTCTTTTGATAAGTAATGCATCTCCGCGATCATAAATGATGATGTCCTGCGCTTCAAAATCATGGTTAAGATGATAAATTAAGACAGCGTCATTTTCATAAAATGTAGGCTCCATGGAGGGACCGTGCACAATTGCGGGGCTGATAAAGAAGGCGTTAATAATCACTACTACCGATAAAAACACGGGAACAACGCCGATTAAATCATAGAAATCATAATGACGTTTTAATAATCCGTAAGACATGATTTCTTTTCGGTTAATCAAAAATAAGTATACCGTAAAAAGAAGTATGAACGCTAAAAATCCATAGACGATGTACCCGAAAATCTTGCCTGAAATGAGGGTCTGGATAGTGTCGTCGGTCGAAGCGTCCGATAAAAAATCAAATAGAAATAATTTCTTACCCTGATTGAAGGCAATTAAAACCATAACGAGGATCGTCGCTACTGTAACTTCAATCAGTTTAAAACGGATTTTTTTATGTATTTTTTCATGTTCAATATCATTTGTCTGTATTTCTTGAGGCTCTAATTCTTTGATTTCTTCCATAGTAATTTATCGACCTAATTTTTCTAAAATAACTGCTAATTTTTCATTGGAAACTAAAACTTCTCTGGGTTTTGTTCCAACGTTTTGCGAAACAATTCCGAAAAGTTCAAGTGAACTGACGATTTGAGTAGCGCGATTAAATCCAATACCAAATTCCTGCGTAATCTTATTTAATGAGCACTTTTCTTCACTGACAACATAGCGAGCGACATCGGGGAACAGTTCATCGATTTCTGCTGATTCTTCCGTGGCTTTGCTCGATTTGATTAACGATTCATGAGTGAAGATGTACTGAGGATAAGCCTGATCTTTAATAAAATCGGTTAAAGCTTCAATTTCACCCGGTGATAAGAATGCGCCCTGAAGACGACGGATTTTACCGTTTTCGGATAATAACATATCACCCTGACCCAATAATTTATCGGCACCGGTAGTATCAAGGACAACCATCGAATCAGTCGATGAAGGAACCCTGAAGGCAAAGCGGGTAGGTATATTCGCTTTGATAGCGCCTTTAATAATATCGGCAGAAGGACGCTGTGTAGCTAAAATCAGGTGAATACCGACAGCTCTTGATTTCTGCGTTAATCTTAAAATTTGTTCTTCTACTTCAGGCCCGCCGTTTATCAGTAGATCTGAAGCTTCTTCAACGATAATGACGATTCTTGGCATCGCCTCAAATTCTGAGTCATTGCTACGGCGTTCATAATAATCTTTAACGTTGATTGATTTAAAGCGTTTTAAAACGTCATAACGTCTCTCCATTTCCGTTACCGCCCATTTCAATGATTCAATTGCTATTTTCGAATCATCGATGATTGGGGTAATGAGATGAGGAATATCAGCGAATTGCTGCAAATCGACTTTTTTGGGGTCGATAAGCAGTAATTTAACCTGATCAGGTTTGTTTTTATAAATAATTGATGCGATTATTGATGCGATGCAGACTGATTTACCAGACTGAGTAGAACCGGCAACAAGCCCGTGAGGCATCGTTTCAATCGACGTATATACCGGATTAGCATCAATGTCGAGTCCGATACCCAAGAGTAAAGGATCTTTAGATTGTAAGAAGCGGGGGTTGTCGACGACATCGCCAAAATAAACAGATTCTCTGACCTTATTCGGAACTTCAATACCTATCGTGGTTTTCCCGGGAATCGGGGCTTCAATACGGATTGACAGAGCAGCCAAATTCATTTGGATATTGTCGGCTATTGAGGTAATTTTTTTTGTTTGTACGCCGGCGCCTAAAGATATTTCATAACGGGTGACCGTCGGACCTTTGGTATAATTTGTGACTTCACCGGCGATATCAAATGCAACCAGCGTCTGGTTAATGATATCGATATTGGCCTGAATCCAGTCCTGTGATTCGTTTGATTTCGGCGGAGACTTCTTAAGAAGCGAGACCGAAGGCAAACGATAACTGTCAAAGTTAGAAACAATCTGTTCACGATATTTTTCTAAACGAGATTGTGGTTCTTCAAAAGCGGGTTCTGATACGGATGGTTTCTGCGGAACGAAAGGTTCTTCAGTTTCGTTCTTCGGAAACAGAATTTCATCTTCATCCTCTTCTTCAATCGGGCCAAAACGGTTGATATCAAAAGCATTATCGTCGTCATGATGAAGGGCGGATAACAAATCGTCATCATCATCAAGGGATGGATTACTTGACGGTTGTTCTTGTTGTCCGACTGCAGCGAAGAATTCATCGATAGAGACTTGGTCGCTTTCTAAAGGGGTGGTATTAACAATCGTGTTTTCTTCGGATTGTTCCTCATCCTTTTTCCTGCGGTGTAAATCAGAGACATCGATTTCCCCTGATAAAATTTTCTTTTTATCGGCGTTGCTGATGGCATGAAATTCATAATAAGAATCGCCAAAACGTTTTTTTGCTTCTTCTTTGGTCAGTTTCTTATCTTTACGAAAAGCGTCGTATTTTTTATCGATATCGCCAAAATATTTACGATCGTTGGCGATGACAACTTCATCTTTAACATTCTTTCCAAATATCGGCGAGACGAACTGGCACTTTAAAGTTTCTTTATCGGATAATTCAGAAATTTTGGGAATATAAAACAGCCTCGTATCTTCAGTTCTCGATGTGGCCGGAATGATTCTCTCAGCGGGTTTTTTTCGTTTGAACAACATCAGTTTCTCCTCCTTCATCCTTAATATCAAGTTTGTCCGATTCTTCTTCGATGATATCATCTAATTCTTTTTCGACTTTTGTTTCATCTTCAGGTAATTCAAACATTTTTTTACTGTATAATTTATTCGTCTCTTCACCGACTATACGGATAATCAGTTTACAAGCTTCTTTGGTGACTAAGGTCGTTGAAGGTTTGATTGCGAATTTTCTGAACCAGTAAATCGGATTAGCATAATTTAAAACTGCAGTACCGATTGATAATAATTTAGAGACTTTGTACTGTCGGTTCAGTTTCATCAGTTTTGAATTATCTAAGGCTTTCTTTTTATTCATAATGTTAACAATCGTCGAAATCCTGTAATTCTTAAAACGGCGAATAAACCGTCCGTTAATCAATTTTTCTAACCGTTTCGTAATATAATAGTTTAAATCCAGTAATTCCTGGATTGACAATTCAAAGATAGGATATTTGGAATCCTTAAAATAATACTTTGCAATGTCCGTCATTAACTCCATCGATAACTCGAAAGCAACCCGAAAATATGCATTATCCGCAATTCTTGCGGTTTCGATAAGCTGGTTTTGTTTAAATTCAATCATTTCCTGAACTTTAGCATCATTGAGCGTCATTTCTTTGCTTTTGATAATCTTCGTTTGTTTTTGTCTTCCGGTAATTAACATAAAGGCTACAAAGAGGGCTAAAAGGACGAATCCAGTACCCATTCCTAATAAAAAGTTACGAATGTCTGCCCATTCGATTGCTAAAAGAATAGGATTCATATTGAGAATATAATTCAAAGATATCATTCGTTGCCACCTCATTTTAGACTAAATTATATTATATCATAGGATAGAGATGAATAAAATTATCGTTTGCAAAATCAATGGTATTATGAGATAATTATCTCAAAAAAAGGTGACTATATGACCCAATACTTATTTGCGATAGATTTAGACGGTACGCTTCTTTACGATTTTGACAGTTTGGCCGAACATACCTGCGAGTATATTCGTTCGATTCAGAAACAAGGTCATAAAGTGGTCATCGCCACCGGAAGGCCGTACCGAAGCAGTCGTTTTGCTTATGAAAAATTCAATCTGAACACTCCGATTATCAATTATAACGGCGGACTTGTCACTCATCCTAAAGATGAGACTTTTCCGATTGTCAATATTACTTTGAAGAAAGAATATATTATCGATATTTTTGAAAACAACGTCGACTTAATTCGGAATGCATTTAGTGAAGTCAGAGACAATATCTACCTTTTTCAGGAAGAAAAAGCCATTGAACCGTTACTTCATATCACGCCAGATTCCAATCTTTATCTCGGTCACCTGAAAGATACCCTGAAAGAAGATCCGAATGGTTTTATCATCATTGGAAAACAGGGAAGCGGAAAAGCGATAGAGGAATATGTAAACAAAAGATATCAGGGACTGGTATTATCGAGAATTTGGAATCTTGAAGGAGAGTTTGATTCCATTATCGAAATCTATACGCCTGAGAATAATAAAGGCAAAGGATTACAGTACGTTGCAGAACATCTGAATATTCCAAGAGAGAATATCGTAGCTATCGGCGATGGCCATAATGATATCGAAATGCTAGAATATGCCGGAACAGGCGTTGCGGTTAAAAATTCACATCCTGATTTATTAAAGATTGCTGATATAACTTTAAATTTAGGGCCAAAAGATGACGCGGTCATTAAATTCATCGAAAATTTTCTCAAGGATAAATAATATATTTAATGGTCTGATTTCAACTGAATCAGACCATTTTTTTATATTCTTTTGATGATATCCGGATTTTCATTAGTGGATGAATTAACTAAATTAGAAACAGGATAGTAAGACATCAGTTTTGAATCGTATGGCGTTAATAACGTAACTAATTCGTCTGAATCGGTGATTAACGGATTCAGCCAGATTTTTTCAGTTTCCTTAGTGAGAATGACGGGCATCCGGTCATGAATTTTTTTCATCAGCTGATTGGCTTCACAGGTAATGATTGAACAGGTATAGAGTTTCGTTCCGTCTGGTCTGACGAAAACGCTCCAGATTCCGGCCATAGGAAAAACCGATTGATTTGTCAATTGAATCCTCATGGGTTGTTTTGAAGAATCGTTTTTCTGCCATTCATAAAATCCGTCTGCTAAAATCACGCAGCGTCTGGTTTTTAAAGATAACCGGAAGGCTGGTTTTTCTCTCAGCGTTTCCGCTTTGGCGTTAATCATCCCGAAACCGATTTTTTCATCCTTGGCAAAAGAAGGAACAAAGCCCCATTTTATTGTTCCGACCCGGTTATTCTTTCCGTCGTTGATTATCGACAGTACTTCCTGTCCGGGTGCGACGTTAAAACGCGGTATGATGATGCCATCCTTTAATTCGTCGATTCCATAATCGTTTTTCAGGGATTGAATGACTTCATCTCTGCTTAGAGCAATTGAAAATCGTCCACACATGGTCTCACCTCTTTATCATTATATCACAAAAAAATCCCCGAATAATCATCGGGGAATTTAATCAGATGCGGAATCCGCCTTTGCCTTTGCCTTTTCCTTTATTGATAGAAGCGGCATCAGACATCGGGTTTTGTCCCATTTTTTCCAGGGTAGATGGATTCATTCCCTGAAATCTTTTCATCATTTCGCGTTGTTTTTCTAACGTGCCGATTAATCGGTTGACTTCAGTCGTACTGCGGCCCGAACCGTTCGCTACGCGGTTGCGGCGCGAACTGCTTCTTTGTAATAATTCAGGATTTTTTCTTTCTTCAGGGGTCATCGAGTGAATAATCGCTTCGATATAAACCAGTTGCTTGTCATCGACTTTATCGATGTTCTGAAGCTGACTCATTCCCGGTAAAAATTTCAGAATGCCGGAAAATGCACCCATTCTTTTAATCATCTTCATTTGTTTTAAAAGATCATTAAAATTAAAGCTGCCGCTCATCATTTTTTCCATCATCGACATGGCTTCTTCTTCATCGATTTCTTCCTGAGCTTTTTCAATGAGGGTTAAAACGTCACCCATCCCTAAAATACGGGAAGCCATACGTTCCGGATGGAACACTTCAATTTCACTCAGTTTTTCACCGGTTCCGGCAAATTTAATCGGAATGCCGGTCACTTTACGAATTGATAAAGCAGCTCCCCCACGGGTATCGCCGTCGAGTTTTGTCAGAATACATCCGGAGATAGCTAATGCTTCATGAAAGGCTAAAGAGACATTGACGGCGTCCTGACCGGTCATGGCATCGACGGTTAATAAAATTTCATCCGGTTTCGCTATTTTCTTAATATCGATTAATTCATCCATCAGGGTTTCGTTAATATGTAAACGGCCTGCGGTGTCGATGATAATTAAATCATAACCTTCCTGAGTCGCTTTTTTGATACCTTCTTTAACGATTTCTCTGGGGTTGACCTGCGTGCCCATCTGGAATACAGGAATATCAAGTTGATTACCAACAGTTACTAATTGATCTATCGCCGCCGGACGGTAAATATCGGCTGCGATTAAAAATGGTTTTTTCTGATGATTTTTCCTTAAGTATTGTCCTAGTTTGCCGGCGCTCGTGGTTTTACCGGCACCCTGCAAACCGACCATCATAATGACCGTTGGTCTCGATTCGTTGAACTGAACTAATACGGCTTCTGAACCCATCAGTTTAACGAGTTCATCATTGACGATTTTAACGACCTGTTGCCCAGGATTAAGACCTTTCATAATCTTTTCGCCTAATGCCAGTTCTTTAACTTCGGAAGTAAATTCTTTGACTACTTTATAATTAACATCGGCTTCAAGTAAAGAAAGACGAACTTCCTTCATCATTTCTTCGATATCAGTCTCATTAAGTTTTGCTTTTCCGCTAATTCTTCTGAATGCCATCTGCATTCTGCTGGTTAAATTCTCAAATGCCATGTTTTCACTCCATCGTTTCTAAATCGTTAATCAGAGATTTCAAGAGTTCATCCTGATTTTGATTCTTTTTATATTTTTCAATCAACTTATGCATTTTTTCTCGGTTGCTTAGAATATTCAGTTTTTGTTCATATTCTTCGAGATAAGAGGTCGCAATATTAATTTGCTCATAAACTGCATTACGGCTCACTTTCAGAATATCGGCGATTTCAGACAGTGAATAATCGTCGAGATAGTAATATTCAAAAGCCGTTTTTTGTTTATCCGTCAATAATTTCCCATAGATATCATACAACTGGTGAAACCGGATCTTTTTCTCAATTACTTTTTCCATATATTCACCTTATTCAAAGAAGTCTGCGAACAGACCGTAGATATAGTTTTCAATGTCGAAATAATCCAAATCAGTGATTTTTTCTCCAAGTCCGACGAAGGAAATCGGAATATTCAGTTCATTACGGATTGCTAAAACAATGCCGCCTTTTGCCGTTCCGTCGAGTTTTGTTAATACGATTCCGGATATATCCGTCGCTTCCTTAAAGACTTTCGCCTGATTCAGACCGTTTTGTCCGGTCGTAGCGTCAATAACAAGATAGCTCTCGTATATCGTATTCGGTAATTCTCTTTTAATGGTCCGGTTAATTTTATCGAGTTCTTTCATTAAATTAACTTTATTTTGTAATCTGCCGGCAGTATCACATAGTAATACATCGATATTTTGTTTCTTAGCTTCGCGAATTGCATCAAAAATAACACTCGAAGGATCAGCTCCTTCTTCTTTAGCGATAACCAGGCAGCCAACCCGTTCGCCCCATACTTTCAATTGGTTAATTGCTCCGGCGCGGAAGGTATCGCCAGCTGCTAACATGACGGATTTACCTTCCTGTTTTAGTTTATAAGCCATTTTGCCGATGGAAGTCGTTTTACCGGTTCCGTTGACGCCAACAAATAATATTAAGGTTAATCCTGAAGGATTGAAGCGGATGTTTGTATCAATGATTTCTCCTTTAAGATAGAGATCGAACATCTTATCAACGATAATGTTCTCTAACTCAAGCGGATTCTGAATGCTCTGATGCTGGACTTCTTTACGTATTGCTTCGATAAAATGGACGACGGTGTCAATCCCGATATCGGCCATAATAAAAATTTCTTCAAGTTTATCATAAAGCGCATCATCGATTTTTTTTGACGATGTGAGCACTTCTTTTAAAGAAGACATCGAACGGCGCGTTTTTTCCATGCCTAACCGATATTTCTGCGCTTTTAGTTTTTGTTCTTTTGATCCGAAGAGTTTTTGAAATATCCCCATCGACTTCACCTTACCTTATCAAAAATATTATATCATACAATTATTTTTTTCATTCGATTTAGTGCAAAAGAAAATCCGCTGTAAGCGGACAGTTCTTAATCAACATAAGCACACTGGATATTATCGATGCAGCGGAGAACTCCCTGCTCATCGACGATCATCGGTTTATTACACTGCGGACATAATTTATCGGTAGCGCGATATGGTGCGATGTATTTACATCTCGGATAATTCGAGCAGGCATAAAATTTATTGCCTTTATTAGCTCCTTTAGTCGCAACCCTTTCAATTAAAGTTCCTTTGTGACAACTAGGGCAGCTGACCAACGTATCAAGAGCTTTCTTTTGCGGAATATCTTTCGTATCTTTGGGTTTGATATATTTGCATTTTGGATAGTTTCCGCAGGCTTCAAACTCGCCGTATGCGCCCATACGGTGAACCATTTTATGTCCGCAAACAGGACATATTTCACCGGTTTCCTGCGGTTTAACTTTTTCCATGTTCTTTTGAGCCTGTTCGACCAAAGGCATGAAATACTCATAAAATTCCTGCAATACTTTGATTGAATCGGCTTCGCCAGAAGCGATTTCATCTAAAACGTCTTCCATTTCTCTCGAAAAGGAAGCGCTGATGAATTCTTTAAAGAATAAATCGAGCTGTTCAATGGTCTTTTTTCCCTGTTCAGTCGCAATAAATTTTTTATCAACTAAAGTGACATATTTACGAAGTTTCAACGTTTGAATCGTCTGAGCATAAGTCGAAGGACGTCCGATACCCTGATCTTCCATTTCTTTAATTAAACGGGCTTCATTGTATCTTTGGGGAGGTGATGTAAAGCATTGTTTTTTTGTGATTTCCAATGCCGTTAACTTTTCACCTACCTGTAGGGGCGGTAATTCTTTTTTATCCTGTTCTTCAGCAGTTTCAAATTTAGAATATATTTTTAAATATCCGTCAAAAACTAATTTAGAAGCCGTAGCTTTAAATAATGCGTCTCCGCTTCTTAATAATAAGGTTGTCACGTCGCGTAACGACGGTTTCATTAATGAAGCAACTGCTCTGGCATAAATCATCTGATATAAACTGTATTCGTCTTTGGATAAATATAATTTGATTTTTTCAGGAGTTCTGAAAATATCAGTTGGTCTGATTGCTTCATGAGCGTCCTGAACATTATTGGATTTATTTTGTTGTTTTGGAGTGCCTAAATACTGTTTACCGTATGTTGACTCGATGAACTCACAGGCGCTGTCGATAAACGTTTTGCTCATGCGGTTAGAATCGGTTCGCATATAAGTGATTAAACCGACGGTTTCATTGCCACAATCAATACCTTCATAAAGTTTCTGGGCAATCTGCATCGTCTTCGTCGAATTGAATCCTAATTTATTAGAGGCATCTTGCTGCAGAGTCGAAGTGATAAACGGCGGCTTGCTTTCAAATGACCGCTTTTTTGTTTCAATCGATTCAACCGTCATCGGATTGATGAGCGACTGAATGATTTCATCAGCTTTTTCACTGGTTGATATCTTTGGAACCTTATCTAGATATCTGGATAATTCAGTTTCAAATGATGGGAACTTAGCATAGATTTCATAATATTCTTCGCTGATAAAATCATTAACTAATTGATCTCTGTCGACAATAAGTTTCAACGCTGCGCTCTGAACTCTTCCGGCTGATTTAGATTTGATTTTGCTTTGTAATAATTTGCTTAATTTAAAACCGATGATTCGGTCGGTCATTCTTCTGGTTTCCTGGCTCGATACTAAATTCATATCAATATCACCAGGCGATTTAAAAGCCTCTAATATCGCATTTTTTGTTATCTCATTAAAGATAACCCGTTTGACTTCTTTATTTTTCGTTGGTATCGTTTGTAATAAATGCCAGCTGATGGCTTCCCCTTCACGGTCAGGGTCGGTAGCTAAATATATGGCTTTAACTTTCTTAGCGGCATCGATTAATTCTTTCACAACCGTTTTTTTATCATTTAAGATGACATAATCTGGTTTAAAGTTGTTTTGGACATCAATTCCGAGTCCCCCCGCACCAGAGATTGACAAATCTCTGACATGTCCTTTTGATGATTTTACAATATAATCGCTTCCTAAATACTGACCAATAGTCTTCGATTTAGAGGGCGATTCAACGATAACTAAATACTCAGCCATACCTATAACCCCATTTCATTATATAACTATACTCACAAAAGGTGTTGATGTCAACCAGATTAATTTGAGAAATGACTTCACTTTATAAAGTGATATTTTTTTCGGTTTTTTTTAGATATTATCCTTATTAATAATAGATATCGAAATCATTTGACAAAAACAAAAGCGGTTTAGTATAATTTTATATGGGAATGATGATCTCCCCAAGCGAAATGCTTAAACCGCGTATAAAACGCTGATGACTTCTGCACTCTTTTGAGCGAGAAGTCATTTTTTTTGAAAGGATATTCTATGTTACTAAGCCTTGCATTAATCGTTATCTTATCCTTATCTTTATCTGCC
Source organism: uncultured Caryophanales bacterium (assembly GCA_937928185.1). Classification (GTDB taxonomy): domain Bacteria; phylum Bacillota_I; class Bacilli_A; order Izemoplasmatales; family Hujiaoplasmataceae; genus UBA5603. Next base: position 2,010 of record CALEZX010000057.1, on the reverse strand, counting down.
GTATTCATCAAGTTTAAAATTCCAAGTCTGGTCGCCATGATGATTACTGGAATCATTCTTGGACCTTACGTATTAAATCTCATTAGTCCGAATCTCTTAGCGATTTCACTCGATTTACGTCAGATCGCTTTAATCGTCATTTTGTTAAGAGCCGGATTAACTCTCGATTTAAAGGATCTAAAAAAAGCAGGCAGGCCGGCTATATTATTATCATTCATTCCTGCAACTTTTGAGTTAATCGCCGTCGTTATCTTCGGACCATTATTATTCGATATCGATTATATGCAGGCGCTGATTCTCGGAGCTGTATTAGCTGCAGTTTCGCCTGCGGTCGTTGTTCCGAGAATGATAAAATTAGTTGAAGCCAATCGTGGAACGAAAAAGGCGATTCCGCAGATGATTATGGCTGCGGCTTCAGTCGACGATATCTACGTCATCGTTTTATTCACTTCTTTTGTCGAGATGGCAGAAACCCAGTCTTTTTCTTCATTAGCGCTGATTTCTTTACCAGTAACAATTTTATCGGGTGTTGCCTTAGGCGTGGGATTTGGAAGTCTGCTGGTATGGTTCTTCAGAAAAATTCACATCCGCGATACCATCAAAGTTCTGATTATTTTTAGCGTCGCTTTTTTGTTCATCGCATTTCAGGAATGGATTAAACCCTATTTCTCCATATCGGGATTAATTGCCGTAATGACGTTAGGAGTGACGATATTAAAACAATACGTCGTGTTAGCGAAAAGACTGGTAGGAAAATTTGAAAAAATATGGGTATTGGCAGAAATCATTCTGTTCGTCCTTGTCGGTGCATCCGTTAATATCACGGTGATTCCGACAGTGGGAATAAAAGTCGTGATATTAATTACCTGTGCTTTATTCATCCGCTCATTAGGAGTGATAACTTCTTTAATCAAAACCGGTTTAACGAGTAAAGAGAAAATGTTTGTGGTATTTTCTTATTTGCCGAAAGCGACTGTTCAGGCCGCAATCGGTTCGATTCCCTTAGGATTAGGTCTGCCGGGCGGCGAACTGATTTTAGCGATTGCGGTTACTTCAATTTTCATTACCGCACCTGTTGGAGCAATATTAATTGATCGGACGAATAAAAAATGGCTTCAAGTTCAGGGATAAAAATTGACATTTATATATAAATACGTTATCTTTATAGAAAGCACCAGATTCGAGAGGTTAATATGCTCATTGAAACAATAACTGCTTATATTCCGAAAACCGAACAGGAAATTGCGGATAAACAAACGATTCTAAAGTTCATAAAAAATAACAGCGACGTTCTTCACAGAAGCAATGAAGTTGCGCATCTGACTTCTTCTGCGATTGTTGTTAACGAAACGATGACAAAGATTTTATTTGCTTTCCATAACATCTATCAGTCATGGTCCTGGGTCGGCGGACATAATGACGGTGATTCTGACTGTTTAGCCGTCGCAATCAGGGAAGCAAAAGAAGAGACTGGCGTTAAGAACATCCGACCTTATAATGACGAGATATTCATGATTGATACGATTTATGTTATTAATCATTATAAAAAGGGGTCATATGTCAGCGACCACCTTCATCTTAATATAACGTATTTACTGATTGCGGATGAAAACGATCCTCTCTTTATTAAAAAGGATGAAAACTCAGGCGTGCGCTGGTTTGATTTAGATGATGTTCTAAATCATGTCAGCGAGCCGAGAATGCATCCCGTCTATCAGAAAGCCATCGATCGAATCAAAAAAATCCGCGGATACTAAATAAAATATCCTTGTGGACTTCTTTATCTTTTTCTTTTTTCTCAAAATGTTTTGAATATAGAATTTCTCATTCAAAAATTTATCCTATTATCCATAGTGTGTATGTTTGTGGGCAAATGAACATTTTTTTAAGAGTTTTCACAAAGATAAGTGCATGTTTGTTTGTTCTGTTATGACAGATCGAGGAAAATTTAACTCGAATAAAAAATGCCTTTATTTCTAAATATGTTTCTCACACACAATATTTGGCATA
>CALEZX010000056.1 GCA_937928185.1 uncultured Caryophanales bacterium | reverse complement strand
TCTGAACACTTCAGGTAAATGAAGTGTTTTTTATCTATTATATTCAGTAACTGATTAAAATACGCCGAGCGCATTCATAGCCATAAGGATGAAATAAATTACAAATAATCCGGATGAAGCCCAAAGAATCGGATGGATTGTGTTTGCTTTTTTCGTAACGATCTTAACTAATACGTAGAAGATAAATCCAAAAGCAATACCAATCGAGATGTTATAAGCTAAAGCCATCAGAATTGCGGATAGGAAAGCTGGAACTGCTTCTTCAAAATTAGTCCAGTCGATATCTTTAAATGAACCAGCCATCATAATTCCGACGATGATTAATGCCGGAGCGGTTGCCTGAGCAGGTACAATACCGACGACCGGAGCGATTAAGATACAGAGCAAGAAAAAAATTGAAGTGAAGACTGAAGTTAATCCTGTTTTTCCGCCGGCTTCGATTCCTGCAGCCGATTCAATATAAGTCGTCGTATTGGAAGTTCCGAATACAGCGCCGATTGAGGTAGCGATGGAGTCTGCGAATAAAGCTTTTTCCATTTTCGTTTTAAAGCCTTTTCCTTCTTCAATCGAAGTTAAATCTGCTTCAGAGAAGATACCTGATGCTCTGCCGGTACCGATGAATGTTCCGATGGTATCGAAAGTATCGGTTAAGCTGAAAGCGAAAATAGCGAGAATAATCATCGGTAATTTTGCAGGATCTTGGAACATTGTGCCGATGCCTTTAAATGCAGCGCCGAATGTCGTTCCTAACTGCGTCCATGGAGCACCGATATCAAAACTGCCGATTGCGAAGCTTGTAACGCCCATAGGCCAGCCGATTAATGTCGTTAAAACGATACCGATTAAAATAGCGCCTTTGACTTTTAATAACAATAAAACAACGGTGATAATGACGCCGATTAATGCTAAAACTGGTCCCCATGAGTCAAAATTGGTTAAAGCAGGAACGATTGAGGAATTGATAATAGCTGTTCCTCCAGGAATTTCAAACCATGTGCCAGGATCAGCGGTGAATGAGAAGAATCCGGCATTTTTAAAACCGATATAAGCGATGAATAAACCGATGCCACCGCCGATAGCGTGTTGCAGTGATACTGGGATAGCCTTAACGATTGATTTACGGATTTTGGTAACGGTGATGAGGACGTTAATTATTCCGCAGATGAAAACTAGTCCCAGTGCTTCGCTCCAGTGAAAACCCAAAGCGAAACAGACAGTGTAGGTAAAGAACGCATTGAGGCCCATGCCAGGTGCTAAAGCGTAAGGAACATTTGCGAACAAACCCATGATCAATGTACCGATGACTGTTGCGATGATTGTTGCTAAAAAGACTGCTCCAAACGGCATCCCTGTTTGAGATAGCATCGCTGGATTGACGAAAATGATGTAAACCATTGCGAAGAAAGTGGTTGCTCCCGCAATAAGTTCTTTGGAAATGGTTGTTCCATTTTCGCGCAACTTGAAGAAGTTTTGAATCTTTTCCATTTGTAATATTTCCTCCTATGATTTTTTTTTGTTTTGTTTGAAACAAATAAAAAAAGCCAGTATACAATTCATATACTCGCCAACAAAATGTCTGGATGCTTTTGGGCATTCAGAAAAAAAATCATGTAACCAATAGGCAGCCGATTAGGTCGACTGGTAGAAACTACGGAACCAAATTATCCATATTATATTGGCGATTAGCTATTCAATTTGATTAGAACAAAACAAAGACAGTTTAACACGAATCAATCGTTTTGACAAGCCATTGAAAACCTTTACATTGATGATTTTTTATTAATGAACATTCATTTCTTTTTCAACTGAAAACAATGGTATTTTATTTTGTGAATTTATCAATGATTTTTTGTTTACTATCGGAATACGGATGATAACGGAAAGATAAATCAACAAGCGTTCCTCTTTTTAAAACAGATTTATGGTGTGAAAACGTATTGAAAGAGTGGATACCGTGATAATTACCCATGCCGGATGCGCCGACGCCACCGAATCCCAGTTCGCTTGAAGCCACATGCATCAAAGTATCGTTCATGGTTCCGCCGCCGAAGCTGATGGTTCTGATTAATCTTTCTTCCAGATTTTTATCTTTTGAAAACAGATAAAAAGCCAGAGGACGGTCTTTTGAATTGATATATGTAATGACTTCTTCGATGCTGTCATAAGGAATCAGCGGTAAAACCGGTCCGAATATTTCTTCCTGCATTACCGGTGAAGTGATATTCACATCGCTTAAAACAGTCGGCTCTATCGTCGTTGAATTAGCCTTACCGCCGATGACGACATGTTGATTCTTGATTAAACCGAGGAGACGTTCGTGATGCTTATCGTTGATGATTTTCGGAAAGTCGGGATAATTTAGCGGATCTTTTCCGAAAAAGACTTCAATGACGTTTTTCAGTTCATCGATTAATTCGTTTTGATACTCTCTTTTTACAAATACGTAATCGGGAGCCACACAGGTCTGACCAGCATTCACAAATTTACCAAACGCTAGACGTTTCGCTGTTAATTTCATATTGAGCGTTCCATCGACGATGCAAGGTGATTTTCCGCCGAGTTCTAACGATACCGGTGTCAAATTAACGGCAGCTTTTTCCATCACCGTTCTCGCAACGCTTGTTGAACCGGTAAAGAAAATATAATCAAATTTTTGTTCTAACAGAGCTTGATTTTCTTCTCTTCCTCCTAAGACGGTTGTGATGTATTCTTCAGGGAAAGTATGTTTTATCATTTCTTCGATTGCTAAAGCAGTATGTTTGGCATATGATCCAGGTTTAATGATTGCGCAGTTTCCGGCTGCGATTGCGCCAATTAAAGGATCGATTGCCAACTGGAACGGGTAATTCCAAGGAGACATAATTAAAACGACGCCGTAAGGTTCTGTGTAGATATAACTTTTAGCGGAAAATAAGAATAAAGGAGTTTTAACCCGTTTTGGTTTTGCCCAATGACGGAAATGCTTAATCATGTGCGTTAATTCCTGTCTGACAATCCCTATTTCAGTCATAATGGCTTCTAAAGGGGCTTTATTTAAATCTTTTTTCAGAGCATCGATAATTTTACTTTCATGAGCGATAATCGCTTTTTGCAATGTTTTTAACGCATTTAAACGATAAGATAAATCTTTCGTCGTTTGTGTATTAAAAAAAGCATGTTGTTTTTCAACGATTTTTTGAATATCCATAGAGAACCTCCGTCTTCTTTTGTAATTTATTATATCATAGAATAAAATTTTTGATATAATACAAGTATTACAGATGAGGTGCAAGATGATCTATATAACCGGAGCTACTGGGCATATTGGGAACAATGTCGCCCGGGAAATGATTAAAAGACAGATTCCCTGTGAATTATTAGTCAGAAGAACGGGGGAAGCAATTAAAGATTTGCCCGTCGCTATTCATATTGGCGATATTTTTAATGTCGAATTTCTAAACATGCATGTTAAAGAATGCGATACTTTAATCCACGTCGCCGGAGTCATCGATTTAACAAAAAAACAACGGAATGAAAGTACTTATGTCAATGTCGAAGGCACGAAACTGATTGCTGATTACTGTTTAAATCATCAGGTACATCTCGTTTATGTTTCTTCGGTCGATGCTATCAATAAACCGAATAACTCCGATCCGATATATGAACCTTCGGCGTTTGATTTATCCAAAGTCAAAAGTCATTATGCAAAATCCAAAGCCGAAGGAACCGCCTATATTTTATCTTTAATGAATCAGGGACTGTTGAAAGGATCGGTCGTTTACCCCTCCGCTGTCATTGGCCCTGATGATTATAAGCCGAGTGCAGCCGGAAAAGAGATTATCAAAGCAGTCAATAATCGTTTTCTTCCCTATATCACCGGCGGATATAATTTTATCGATGTACGCGATACTGCAAAAGCGATCTGCGAAGCTGCCGTAAGAAAAGTCGAAGGCTCTTTCATTTTATCGGCTCATGAAAAATCGATTAAAGAGTTTTATCAGACCATCGGTCAGGTAACGAAAAGAAAAAAATGGATGTTCTGGATACCGAGCATTTTCGCCCGCATCGGCACGCTGTTTTTAAAAGACTATACAAACGTCATGATCGACGCCATTTTAGAGAATTATCATTATGTAAACAAAAGAATGGTTGAGATATTAAACATCACACCGATTCCTTTTGAACAGACTGTCAGAGATACTATCAACTGGTTTGAAAAAAAATAACGCCTAATT
>CALEZX010000055.1 GCA_937928185.1 uncultured Caryophanales bacterium | reverse complement strand
ATTCTTATGGTCAGGTAACTTTAATGACTATAGGTGATGATACTACTTATTTCACCACCTCTACCGTATATACTCATCTTAGTCAGTACACCTTATCTAAAACAGACGAGTTCAATAATACTACTGATTATTATAACGATACTCTAAACGGTCTTCTTGAAGCGATTGAAAATGCTAAGGGTCAAGATACTCATTATATTTATGATAGTGAGGGCAAACTAATCAAAGTAGTCTCAGTGGATGATTATGAAAATTATTCAATTGGAGAAGAAGATGCGTTGGTTGAATATATGTACGATAGCAAAGATAGACTTTGGAAGATAATATTGGATGATGAATACTATTATGAAATTGGTTACGATAATCAAGGCAGAATTAGTCAGATATCGGTAAATACAACACCATTAATGAGTTATACTTATGAAATGGATGATACATTTTATACGGATAGGCTTTCTGAGCAGACGTACGGTAATGGGGATGTGTTAAAATTTACATATAATGACAAGGATCAGATTGAAAACATTCAATTCAAGGAGTCTGGAGGTTCTTTTGTAACTAGATTTTCGTATGAATACGATGATTTTGGTAGGATGGCAGTGTATAATACTTTTGAAAATGGTTCAATTATAGCAAGTGAATACTATACGTACAATTCGAATGGAAATCTAATTCAAGCTGTTGATGAAGAAGGAAACATTATAAAGTATATTTATGATGATTCTGGTAATTTAACATCGCTATATTTCGAAATTGATGGGAATGAAGCAACAACGAATTACTCATACAATGAATGTTTTGAATATAGTGGTGATGTATGTATTCAAACTTCGAGTTTATATGATAATACAGAATATACAACGCAATCTAATCTTGATGTATTGAAAGATTATCACTATGAAGATGAAGCCTTATATCGTCTTCAGTATATTAATTTAACATGGAGTACATTCAATTTAAAACAAAACTTTGTGTATTCTGGAAACACGACAAGAATATATGAAATAACATATGAAATTAATGGAACAGGAATTGACTATAAGTATAGATATTACTATGATTCATTGGGAAATATTACTAGAGAATATTACTATGAAGGTACATCAACAAAACTATATAGAAACTATGAATATGATGAGTTAAATCAATTAAAAGTTGAAGATAGTAGAGATTATAATTATGGAACATCAACATTAACTGATACGAATTTCACAAAATACTATTACTATGACTCTAGAGGTAATAGAACTGATGTTAAAACGTTCCTATATGGACAAAATGATACAACTACTCCGACAGCCCCGTCATACTACCAGTTCAATTCTGGATTATATGATGCTTATATGCTTTATAACGGAAACAAAACATATCAAAATATGTATTACTTGAATGTTGGGCAAACACCATCACTATCATTCGCTTACTATGACGAGTGGGATTTTGACCATGAATATCCCCTTCCTGGAATGACCACTACCATGATTTACGATAATCTCATTACATCTGTAGCAGGTTATTATTATCAGCAGTATACCGCAACAGACGGGATCAACTACACCATTTCGTTCCGCATTGTGTTCAAAGTGGGAACGCCGCTACCTTTTTACACGGTTCCTCAGGAACACATGCATTACAATTATAGTTCAACATGGGAGGATCAACTCCTCAGTTATGGAGAAATCGATTATGTTAATGGTGTCCCGCAGACAGAAGCTACTCTACAGGAATACACTTATGATAATCAAGGAAATCCAACTGAAATCACTAATTTCGTTTATAATGGAACAAGCTATGTTAGAGCATATTTATCTTGGTCAGGAAGAGAATTAACAAATATTTATTTAATGTCAAGTAGTGGATACCCTATTTATCGAATTGAGTATACATATAATGATCAAGGGTACAGGATACAAAAAGAGTTTTCAACATTTAATGGATCCGGATTTACAATCAATCAAACCATAGATTATGAGCTGATTGATGACAAGGTTGTATACGAAACAAATGGTATCTATGGTATACTATATACATATGATTATGATGGGAAGTTGATTAGTTTTAACTATGACCCAGACGTAACAGATCAAAACAGTGGATCTGAATATTTCTACATTCGTAACCAAATGGGTGACATTTCACATATCGTGAACAGTTCTGGTGTAGTTGTTGTACATTATGTATATGATGCATATGGTCAAATTATTAAAACTGACATTACAGCAGGATACAGTGCAATAGCAAATTCAAATCCATATCGATATCGTGGTTATCGATATGATTCTGAAATTAGTATGTATTACCTGAACAGTAGATACTATAATCCAGAAGTTGGTAGATTTATTAATGCGGATGGAATGTTAGGTGAAACCGGTACTATACTAAACACAAATATGTTTGTATACGGATTAAATAATCCCATTAACGGCAATGATTTTGGTGGGTACAAGTGGAATTGGACAAAAATATTCGAAACTGCTGTAATTGCAGTGTCTGCAGTTGCATTAATTGCAGGAGCAGTTATGCTTGCACCAATTAACCCTTTGGTGTCAGCTGCAGTGATTGGTGGGGTATCAGGCGCTGCGGGACAAATGATTTCCAATACATGGAATGATGAACCGCTATTGAGTAATGTTGCCGGGGCAGCAATTGGGGGTATTGTTATGGGATTGACAGCAAACCCTATCCTAGCAGGAATAACCAACTCTACGATTAATCAATGTGAAAATATAGTGGTAAATGGTGAATTTAATTTAAATCGATGGGTTGCTGATTCAGTTGTATATAGTACACTAAACAACTTTAAAGGATCAAGTATGGTTTCTTCATCCTCCGGTGAATTTTTGACAGGTGGTAATTTGCTATATGGGGGTATATACTCAACAGTAGCAAATTCAATAGGGTTTACTACCGAGGATTATTATTTTAAGAATCGTAATCAGGGTCTACTTCCACAGGTTACAATCAATTTTTCATATCACAATATTAGTGTAACAATAGATGGTCAAGTAGTTGGGGAGTTTCAGTTTGATTAATCAATTATTTCTTATCATATTCTTTAGGAGGAATAGACTTCAATTTAGGTGATATAAATATGAGAAAATATGAAGTTGTTAAGTTTTCTAGGTTACCATTTTTCTATTCATTAGTGATTGGTTTTGCATTTGCCTGTTCAATTATTTTCAAAATCAGGAATTTTGATTCCAGTATTATTCCATTAGGTATATTTGTTCTTTCAGCTCCTTTATTAATTAATCTAAATAGATCTACATATTCTGTGTTTTTAGATAATGAAGCCATCTATATCAATAACTTAAAAAGCACTAAAGAATCCACGATTATTAGTTATAGTGATATTTTAAGAATCGGATCAAAAAATAAGTTTAAGAGAGCACTCTACATTTACACAATGGAATCGGAATACTACTTTCCTAGCTGCGTAGAAGGTATCGTAAAACTGTGCACCGAAATCAAAGAGTTATCACAAAGGGCAATTTGTGTGGAAGATGATGCAATCCAAGTCTTTCTTAAGAATTATTTTATGACTACTAGATACATAAGATTAAATTGGTTTCTTCAACTAATGTTCTTGTCATTGTTTAGTTATTTATTCTTCAATATTGGTGTTGAAACGTGGTTATTTTTAGCGTCCATTAATATGGTATCACTTCTGATTTATGGGGTAGTGGATCAAACTATGGCAAGCCAAAAAATGATAAATAAGGACCTATTTTTGTTACAAAAGTGGATTGTATTGTTCAATAAACTTCCGAGTGTTTTATCAACAATTATCTTCATTAGTCAGATAGTGGCAATTTCATTGAGTTTATTATAATTCTCATTTCGATGGGATTTATATAATCTTTCATAAATCGTCGTAATATGATTGAAGGAACAAATTTACAAAGTTTCTGCTTTATGCTCCAATGAGCCGATAGGGCAAAAACGCGTTCCAAGAACACATTATTCATATATTAAAACGGCTCAATGTATGTCATCTACTACATTTTTCGAAAGAATTTGTGGAGTTTTATAAGTGGATTTGTATGGGAATTAATCAGTGGGCAAGGATTGTATCATATCGGTACAAAACACGGACTTTGGGAGGTTGACAAATAAACTTGGTTGTGACAAAACATGTTTTCAATACGCAGTATATTTGTAAAAACGCTAAAAATATACCATTTTAGTGGACAAATTGAGTTAAAATAAGCAAATAAACAACCATAATCGAAAATCAAAAGTCAAAAAGACAATGTGAAGTTCTAAAGGAATCATTTTTAGGATAAAACAAGTGTCTTTTTTTCTTTTTGCTTCAATTCTCTCACAAGTAGGATTTGAAGTTTAAACTTTATATGTATGATAACTATATAAAAAGCACTCACAATGTGTGCATCGTGTGGCTGTTTCGTCGATGGGGGTTCAATTCCGCCCTGGCTGATATTGAATGAATGAAGGTGACTATTGGATTGGTATCGAAATTATCAGTATGACGTGTAAAATCAATTAAAAGTTGAAGATAGTAGAGATTATAATTATGGAACATCAACATTAACTGATACGAACTTCACCAAGTATTATTATTACGATGCTAGAGGAAACCGAACCGATGTTAAGACGTTTTTGTATGGTCAAAATGATACGATTACTTATTACATTCCGAGTTACTATCAAAATAGCACTGGATATATGGATGGTACAATGTATTACAACGGCTCTAATGAATAAAATGATATTTATTGGTTAATGTTAGGGGGAAACCCTTCTCTGACTTTTACTTATTATGACACTACAAATCAATTGTATGTAAGTAATATGACAACAACAATGACGTTTTCTAACCTGAACGTAAATGAAGAAGGATATTACTTGAATTGGTATGGTTTTTAATCATTAGGTCCCAGATGACATCGTATCCCACCGTATAATTTCCATACAAGTCCAATTTATTCAAGATCGAATTAAATATTATACAAAAGCAAGATTCCCTAAAAATCTTGCTTTTGTTTCATAACATCATCAAAAAGAACTTAAAAAATGAGAATACAAACAGTTACCCAGAATCCTGATTAAGATATTCTTAAGGGAATTTCAATATTACTGAATTTTAAATCTTGCTTGCATACAGGCATCTTAAATGATATGCTTGTATATATAAATTTGATTCAATTCAAGGAGGAAAGTTAGATGAAAGAGATTAATTTAGAGACTTGGAATCGTCGAGAACATTTTAAGTTTTTCAGTCAGATGGTTTTTCCTTTTTACTCGCTTTCCTTCACACTTGACGTAACAAAACTTTATGACTATGTGAAAGAAAGAAAATTATCTTTTTACTATAGTTTAATATTTTTATCCGCAAAAGTTCTGAATCAGATCGATGCTTTCAAATATCGTATCCGTGAAGGAAAAATCTATTTAATTGATGAAATGATTCCTTCGTTCACCGACTTAAAAGCGGGTTCAGAATTATTTCAGATTACCAATGTCATGCTGACGGATACCATGTCTTCTTATTGTGAAGCCTGTAAAAAAGCAGTAACTTCGCAAAAACATTTTTTCCCGACAATAGATGAAGAACAAAGAGATGACTATATCTATTATTCATCTGTTCCATGGGTACCTTTTACCTCAGTCACTCATGAAATGGATATCAATAAAGATGATTCTATTCAGAGAATTACCTTTGGAAAATATGAAAAGAATAATAAAAATATAACACTGCCAGTATCTATCCAGTGTAATCACCGATTGATTGACGGATTACATATCGGACAATTTTACCGGGCTTTGGAAGCTGTTATCAAGGACTTACAATAAAAAATCGCCAGAGCGCAAATTCTGGCGATTTTCTTTTATTGTTTATACATGACTTTATGCTTGTTATACCAATCATCAATCTCCTGATCTCTGAGCGGTTTGGCAAAATAATACCCTTGTCCGTAATCACACCCATATTGTCTTAAATAGTTGAGAATTTCTTCATCCTCTACACCTTCAGCAACGACTTTAAAACCAAGGTTATGAGCAAGATTTATTGTTGATTCAACGATCTGTCGGGTGGATTCATTATGATTTAGATCTTGAATGAAATATCGGTCAATCTTAACGATATCTATTGGAAACTGACTTAAATAGGCAAGACTCGAATAACCTGTGCCAAAATCATCGATTGAAATGAGGTGACCGCGTTTTTTCATTTTCTCGAGGATTTTTTTGATTTCGTCAGGATTGCTCATCAGCATCGATTCGGTAATTTCAAATTCAATGTCAATCGGCGAAGCTTTATACTCATCGATAATCTTATTGACTCGGTTGATAAACTCAGGATCAAGCAGATTTTTTACTGAGACATTAACAGATATCTGCATTTTCAACTGACGTTCATGGAGTATTGTATTTTTTTCTATTGCTTTTTTGATTACCCAATCTGTTAAGAGATGAATCAGCTGAGTCTGTTCAACGAGTGGAATAAAATTATCCGGCATGATTAATCCGCGATTAGGGTGCTGCCACCGGATTAATGCTTCTAATCCCGTGGGAATCATTGTCTTTAAATCAATTTTTGGCTGATAAGTTAAAAATGTCTGATTATTTTCTAACGCTTCACGGAAAGCTCCTAAGAGTTCAAAATCACTTTTTTTCTTCGATAATGAATCTTCATAAACGACATGCGCTAAATTATTAATTTGGGCATGTCTGGCGGAAATATCCGCATTACTGAAAGTAGAAAATGAGGAACACGCTCTAGCGTTACTGACAATAGAAAGCCCCAGAGCAAAATCTACATAAATTGGGATATCATCGACAATCATCTGTTTTGAGAGTATCTGGGTAATCTTTCTGATATCTTTGTCAACGGTATTGTGAGGGAAAACAATCCAAAATTTGTTCGAATCTGCCTGAACGATTGCGGTTAAATTATTGATATTCGATGTTACATTATGGTAAATCTGTTTTAAAACAGAAGTATAAACTTCAGAACCTAAAATATCGATAATATTATGATGGTTGTAAACAGCGCAGTGATAATTGTCTGCGGGGTTTTATCTTCAATAGTAGATAAGACTGATAAACTGTTTTTGTTGGGAATATTGGTATCGACATTATGCGATAAAAGCATCCTGATTCGGAAATTATACTTTCTCAGGACATTCGTCGCATATCCGCTTAATCCACCAATAATCATGAATATAAAAACCCTGTACATCCAATTATACCAAAGTTGTTTTTCACCAGTAATGACATCAATTGGCATTAGAGGTCCAAGTAATATTCCGGCAATCAGCCCAACCGACAATCCGTAACCTGTTCCGTACGTGATACCGGCAATGACGATAGGAATATACATGGTATGAGAAAAAACGAATTTAATCCCGCCGGTGGCATAGACAAACCAATAAATCAAAGGTAGTGAGATTAAATCGAGAATGATAATAATCAGACGTCTTCGTTTTGACAAAATTCCTTCATCAGTACTATTTTTGTGAGGATTTATATTTTTCATAAAACACCTCAATTTAAATTAAATATATTTTTATGAATTGATTTCATCAATACTTCTTTTAAAAAAATGTTCTTATTAGTTAATATTATCTCGAAAATAATGATTTATAGCATTTATATTCAAAAAATTAATAAAATAAGATATAATAACGATAGAGATACCAAAAAGGATTTGATGATATGCAGTTTGCGATTGTATTAGGTTTTGACAAAATAAAACAAATTGACGACGCTGTCGACAAGATAGCGAAAGAAGTCAATCCGTTCTTTACTGATTCGGGTTATTTTCCGCATGTCACGCTGATTGTATATGAAGCTGATAATGTTGACTCGGTTAAGAAATTCTATCAGATAAGGCCATTTAAATTATCTATCAAAACTCAGGGAATCAGTGGATTTTTCGGTGAAAAATCGACAGTTTATATTGAAGTTGAAAAAACGAAAGATCTAGAAAAACTTCATGATAAATATCTGAGAATTACGGATATTCAGTTAAGTGACTTTTATTCTACCGAAAACTACCATCCCCATATTACTTTAGCAACCGATCTAAACGAAGAACAATTACCTTTGGCTAAGGCGATTGCGGAAAATATCAAAGTTCCAAAAACAATTCAGCCAACCCATGTTTCATTAATCGATTCAACCTCAAAACCCTATAAAGTTATCGGCACCGTCGTCATACGGTAGAAGGGAGAACTATGAAAATAACTTCAATGACCCAGGTCACAACAAAATTAGGAGACAAAGGGTATTCCTCCAATTATGTTCAGGAAAAATTTCGTAAAGATAATATCCTTTTCGATGTGTTAGGTACCAACGATGAATTATCAAGTTGGTTAGGCTTAACTTATCATTATTCGCAGTATGAACCCATTTTAAAATTTCAGGCTGCTTTACAGGCGATGAATACCGTAATAGCTACTAATCCTAACAGCACTCATCCGAATGCTTCCTTACCGCAAGCATTTGACGAGACAGCTTTAAAGTTTTTAGAAGAAGAGGAACAGCGACTGTTAACGGAAAATCCAATTGAAGCCCGTTTTGTCTTACCAGGCAGTGAAGCCAGTCTACCAGGAGCTTATTTTGATATGTCAAGAGCGGTCTGCCGCAGAGCCGAACGCAAAATCGTCAAGTTTATCCATGAATCTAAACGGGAAGATTTGTGGCTAGCACTCAAATATATTAATCGTCTGAGCGATCTGCTTTTTGTTTTGGCTAGAAGTAAATAAATTGGTTTTTATAAAAACATTTTCCTTGATTTGTAGCGATAATATAGTATAATAGTTTATGCGTGTGGAGCTATAGCTCAGCGGGAGAGCATCTGCTTGACGTGCAGAGGGTCGTGGGTTCAATCCCCTCTGGCTCCACCACTTAGACAAATAACACTTACCATTGGTAGGTGTTTTTTTATTTTATATATTGATGAATGGAATATCCGATTTTTTAAATCTCATGATATAATTATTTTGTTAAGAAAAAGGTGATGATGTCATGAAGAAAAACGAAGTCTTTGTAATTGGTGGTGGAGCGAGTGGTTTAATCGCTGCGATAGCTGCTGCCAGAAATCAAGCTACTGTGACGATTATTGAACATAATCAGAAAATTGCGAAGAAACTATTAGCTACCGGCAATGGCCGATGCAATTATACGAATGTACATGCTACCAGCAATAATTATAATCATCCCGATTTTGTCAAACCGGCATTTGATGTTTTTGGTCCTGAAAAAACCATAGAATTCTTTGAATCATTAGGTATTATTCCTAAAACTGAGGATGAAGGTAAAACTTATCCCTTATCTGAACAGGCTTCATCTTTTTATGACGTATTTGCTTATGAAATTCAACGTTTGGGCATCAATGTTATTTTAGAATCTTCCGTCGTAAGATTAACAAAAACAAAACAAGGATTTTTAATCATTTCTGCCGACGGAACGAAATATGAAGCAAATAAAGTTATCATCGCTACCGGCGGGAAAGCCTTGCCAAAAAGCGGATCTGACGGTTCAGGATATCTTTTAGCAGAGTCTTTGAATCATACATTAACGAAAATATATCCCTCTTTAACAAAATTAAAACTTAATTATCCGTATTTAAAACAATTAGACGGCGTTAAAATTCCAGGTACTGTAGAACTAATATATCATAACGAATCGCTTCAGAAAGAATCCGGAGACGTTCTTTTTACAAGTTACGGGATTAGCGGTCCGACGATTCTCCAATTATCGAGAAAAGCCATTGATTTGCATCTGCAGCACCAGGAAGTTTTTATTAAAGTACAGTTGGTTTCCCAATTAACAAAAGCAGAAGTAAAGAAATTCCTGTTTAATGACTCGAACCGGCCTTTAGAAATCGCATTGGCAGGAATCATCAATAAAAAGTTTATTCCTGTGCTGATGAAAGAAGTGAAAATCGAACCATTGACGCTTATCTCAGACATTCCTTTGAAAGCGATGATGAAACTCATCGATTTCCTTTATGACTGGCGTTTCGAAGTCATCGGTTATAAAGGGTTTGAAGATGCGCAGGTAACCGTAGGGGGTATCAGAACAGAAGAAGTAAATCCCCTGACGATGGAATCGAAAATTCATCCGGGATTATTCTTCTGTGGTGAAATAATCGACGTTGACGCCTTATGCGGTGGATATAATCTGCAGTGGGCGTGGGCTTCAGGATTTTTAGCCGGACAAAGCGCAAGTGGGGATATTGAACATGCTAAGAATTAGAGATCTGAAATTATCGCTCGATAAGGCGATAAACCATGATACCGAAATCAGTAATCTGAAACGGTTGCTGCTCTATACTTTTCAGATTAAAGAGTCTGATATTTTACAGTTAGAACTCTATAAAAAAGCAGTAGACGCTAGAAAAAAAGAACATATTCATTTTGTTTGTTCTATCGATTTATCTTTAAAAGATGAATCAAAAATCAGAAAACTTAATGACCCAAGAATTTCCGAAACACCTATTATTCAGCCTTTAAACATCCCTTCAGGTCAAGAAATACTTTCAAAAAGACCGGTCATCATCGGTTTCGGTCCTTCCGGTATATTTTCGGCCTTGTTACTGGCAAAAAAAGGCTACCGTCCGGTTGTATTGGAACGGGGTAATGACGTTGATCACCGCCATGAAGCGATGAATGAATTTTATCGAAGCGGTATGTTTAAAGAAGAAGCATCCATTCTTTTTGGCGAGGGTGGGGCAGGAACCTATTCGGATGGAAAATTGACAACTTTAGTCAATGATTTGCGAAGCAGGTTTGTCCTTGAAGAGTTAGTTAATCATGGAGCTCCAAAAGAGATTTTGTATATAAATAAACCGCATGTCGGAACTGATCTTTTACGGGGAATCATCAAAAATATTCGTAAAACTATCATCGCTTTAGGCGGTGAAGTCCGTTTTAACAGTTGCGTTACAGACATCATCGTTGAAAATCAGGAGTTAAAAGGCGTCATCGTTAATCACAAAGATAAAATTATGACGGAAGCCTGTTTATTAGGGATAGGACACAGCGCCCGCGATACTTTTAAAATGCTATATGACAATAAAATCATAATGACTCCGAAACCTTTTGCGATTGGCGTGAGAATTGAACATCCGCAGCAGCTTATCAATGAAGCTCAGTATGGACAGTATGCCAATCATCCGGCTTTAGGGGCAGCGGATTATAAACTCAGTTTTCATGACGACCAGAGAAGCGCTTATACATTTTGTATGTGTCCGGGAGGGTATGTCGTCTGCGCAACCTCAGAAGAAGGTGGTGTCGTTACCAACGGCATGAGTGAAAACAAACGTGATAGCCAAAACGCCAATTCAGCGCTGTTAGTGAATGTTTCTCCTGCTGATTTCCCTACTGACCATCCGCTTGCAGGAATCGAATATCAACGCCATTTTGAACAATTAGCATATAAACTTGCGGGAAGTAATTATCATGCTCCCGCTCAAAAGGTCGGTGATTTTTTAAAGAATCGCTTAACCCAAAACGTCGGGAAAGTAATTCCTACATATAAACCTGGAGTAACATGGGTTAAGATGACGGATATTTTTCCAGCATATATTACCGATACTTTAAAAAAAGCCCTGCTCGATTTTGATCGGAAGCTTAAAGGATTTGCCAGTGATGATGCCATCATGACTGGCGTTGAAACCCGTTCGTCCTCTCCTGTCCGCATTACGAGAGATGAAATTCATCAGGCAAATATTAGAGGTCTTTATCCGATGGGAGAAGGCGCTGGATATGCAGGAGGCATTATGTCGGCTGCGATGGATGGGATGAAGACCGCAGAACAAATCATTATGAAGTATCATTCCTTACAATAATCACTTTAATTGATTAACCGACTAATCAGATTTATCTCAGTAATAATCGTTTTTAATGGAAAAAAGAATCATGGAAATTATCTCTATATCATGATATAATTATTTTTGGATTCGTTTAATTATACTTTTTTTGAAAGGATATCTTATGACAAATACCCAGTTACAAGCAATAAATGCCATCAGAATGTTATCAGTTGAAGCTATTGAAAAAGCGAACAGCGGTCACCCGGGTTTACCCCTCGGAACAGCTGCTCTTGCTTATACGCTTTGGGCTGATCATTTAGTTCATAATCCAAAAAATCCGCAGTTTTTTAACCGCGACCGTTTTGTTTTATCCGCAGGACACGGTTCGATGCTTCTTTATTCGCTACTCCATTTATTCGGATATGGATTATCAATAGAAGAAATCAAAAAATTCCGTCAGTATGGTTCGAAAACGCCAGGTCATCCTGAATACGGCCACACAGTTGGTGTCGAAACCACGACCGGACCGTTAGGACAGGGATATGCTAATGCAGTAGGTATGGCGATTGCGGAAAGTTATTTAAGTTCCCATTTTAATAAAGAAGGATATCCGGTCGTCAATCATTACACATACGCTATCGCTGGCGATGGCTGTATGATGGAAGGTATCACGAACGAAGCCGCTTCCTTAGCCGGAACGTTAAATTTATCAAAACTCATCGTTTTTTACGATGATAACGAAATCTCGATTGAGGGAGATACTGATATTTCCTTCCGTGAAGACGTCGGTTTAAGACATAAAGCTTTAGGATGGAACGTCATTTATGTTAAAGACGGAAATGACATCCGTGAAATTAATAAAGCAATCTTAAAAGCGAAATCACAAACTGAAAAACCGTCATTAATCGTCTGTAAAACCATCATTGGTTACGGTTCACCGCTTCAGGGAGAAGAAGCCTGTCATGGCGCTCCGTTAGGACGTAATAACATTGAAGCAACCAAAGCTTATTTTGGCTGGGAACACGCTCCTTTTGAAATTCCGAAACCCATTTATAACCATTATAAAAAACTCGCAAAAAAAGGTCAGGAAGCTGAAAATCAGTGGAATAATCTGTTTGAACGATATGAAAAAGCTTATCCTGAATTAGCGAAAGAATTTCTAAAATGGATTAACAACGAAATACCTAATTTAAAAAATTATCCCGATCTTTTCAAATTTGATAAACCCGACGCAACCAGAAACACTTCGGGAACCGTCTTAAATAAATTAGCAGATATCATTCCGAATTTAATCGGCGGAAGCGCTGATTTAGCGCCTTCAAATAAATCGAACATGAAGAAAAGAAGCGATTTCAGCACTGAAAACCGCAAAGGATCTAACATGCACTTTGGCGTCAGGGAACATGCGATGGCCGCAGTTTCAAACGGAATGTATTTACATGGCGGACTGAACGTTTACTGTGCTACATTCTTCATTTTCAGCGATTATATGAAAAATGCAATCCGTCTAAGCGCACTGATGAATATACCGGTGACTTATATCCTCACTCATGATTCCATTGGCGTCGGTGAAGACGGACCGACGCATCAGCCGATTGAACAATTAACCGGATTAAGAACGATTCCTAATCTAAAAGTATGGCGTCCGGCCGACGGTGTAGAAACTGCAGCGGCTTGGATTGATGCTTTAACCGGAAAAGGACCGACCTGCATCGCATTATCAAGACAAAATTTACCGCAGTATTCTCATAATAACGAAGATTACTTTAAAGGCGGATATATTTTGTCCGATAGCGAAAAGATTGTACCAGACGCCATTTTAATTGCGACCGGTTCCGAAGTCGAAATCGCGTTGAACGTCAAGAAAGATTTAAAGGAAAGCGGTATAGACGTCAGAGTCGTTTCAATGCCGTGTATCGAAATTTTTGAGAAACAGTCTTCAGATTATCAGGAATTCGTGTTACCGAAAGCCGTCATCAACCGCGTATCAATCGAAGCGGGTTCAACGCTTGGCTGGTATAAATATGTCGGATTAAACGGTCTGACGATTGGTATCGACACGTTTGGTTTATCCGCTCCTTCACCAAAAATTTATGAACACTTCGGATTAACCCCAAGAGCAGTCGCATTAAAAGTAGAAGCATTAATCAAAAAAAATAATCAGTAACATTTTCTTAAACACATAAACGGTTGAATAATTCAGCCGTTTTTTTTATTATTATACTATTATTTAATTAATCTCAGATGTATAATCATAATCAGAATATGAGTGAGGTATAATGATGAAAAAAACATTTTTATTATTTATTTTGGTATTCTTCATTTTGGGATTTTTGCCATTCGTTCAGGGAGTGAGTTATTATGAATCACTCGGCATTACAGTTCAGATGAGTCAGGAAGATGAAGAATCATTTTCCGGATATTTTGATCTTTTAGTTCCTGCGGATCAGTTTATAAACGGGACCGATCATCTGACGGTAAGTCAGAATTTTATGAGTCTGCATCCTGATTATGCTGAATATTCTTACCTCAACGATTCGTCATGGATTAGTTACTTAGCCTATTTTACCGACGCAGAATATAATATTTCAGTTAATCCGTTCAAATATATTTTTTACGGACATGGGGATCCTCTTTATTTCGTAACGTCATTCAAAATCGTCAAAATTAATGATGATGGTGAGATAACTTCTGAAAGTGAAATGATTGAATTTCCTGCTTTGAATAAGTTTGAAAAACAAGATATCATTCTTAATTATGATTCGGCTCAAAGTAGCTTTAACGTTATTCAGTTATCTTCAGCGCGTATTTTTACCGTATTTTTAATTGGATTATTCGGATTTGTGTATTTATTCATCCACTTTATTCATCGTTTTCTGATTATGAACCATTTTAAAGTTGAAAACCGGATTGAGAAGAGAATATTAATTATTCAGTTAATCACCATGATTCCTTCAACTTTAATCATGGTTCAGGCACTGACGACATATCCGGTATTTTCTAATGTCTTATATCTATATCTATTATTTTTCGGAATTATTATTTTTGAATCGCTTGGGATTTACTTAATCCTTCCTGATAAAATGCAAGTTCGTGACGCATTACTGAAGAATATGTATAGTTTTATCCCGTACGCAGTCATCGTTATCTCACTTATGTTATACAGGTTCTTTACAGTCGGATAAGTTGAATATCCGGCTGTTTTTTTATATAATAAATAGAGTACCATCCGGAGGAAAATTTATGAATAACTGGAAGCGTAACATCGCTTTTTTTATAACAGGTCAGACGATATCGCTGATTGGGTCATTATTTGTCCAGTATGCGATTATGTGGTATATAACTTTAAAAACCCAATCAGGAATCATGATGACGATTTCAATTCTCTGCGGGTTTGTCCCAGGTTTAATTTTAGCTCCTTTTGCTGGAGTATGGGCAGACCGTTTTAACCGTAAAACACTGATCATTATCGCGGATGCATTTATTGCGATATTAACTTTGATTACTGCATTTATTTTTATGTTTGGATACCGGGAAATATGGTTGCTTTTCGTCGTATCGGTTTTCCGATCTTTAGGTCAGGCGATTCATCAACCTTCGGTAAGTTCAGTATACCCGCAAATCGTTCCCGAAGATAAATTAATGCGGGTTCAGGGAGTATCTCAGGGAATCCAGTCGGCGATGATGGTGATAGCACCGATAATCGGCGCTTCATTACTGACCTTCACTTCTTTAGAAGTCATCTTCTCAATTGACTTTTTTACCGCTGCTTTAGCAATTTCATCTTTAGTATTTTTAGTTAAAATACCCAAACCCAATAGAAAAGGCGAAAACAATAAAATCGATTACTTAGCCGATATCAAGATGGGAATTAAATATATAAAAAGTCATCATTTCTTAATTCCGTTTTTTACATATATTGCCATCGTGATGTTCTTCATCGCCCCGGCTGCTTTTTTATCTCCGTTACAGGTCGTCAGAAAGTTTGGTGAAGAAGTATGGCGATTATCAGCCATTGAAATCGCATTTTCTGCCGGAATGACCGTGGGCGGTCTGATTATCGGAGCTTGGGGTGGGTTTAAAAACCGGATTTACACAATGGTTGTGTCGCTTTTCTTCCTGGGTTTTTCAACGATGTTATTTGGTGTTATTAATCAGTTTTATATTTATATAGGAGTTTTGGTTTTCATGGGATTAGCCTTACCGTTTTATAATACCCCGGCGATTGTAATGATTCAGGAAAAAGTCGAACCGGAATATATGGGCAGAGTATTTTCCGTTCTCGGAATGATCAACAGTTCGGCGATGCCTTTAGGAATGCTTTTTTTCGGACCGTTGGCTGATTATGTCGCAATAGAATGGTTAATGTTAATTTCCGGATTTTTGATGTTAATTATGAGTTTATCAATTCTTTTAAACAAAGGATTAGTAAAAGCTGGGGAGCCAAAGAAGAAAGAAAAATTGGCCATTGATCAACTTCCATTAACGGCTGATTAGGATAATATTAAAATAAAAGATGCTTCCAAAACGGAAGCATCTTTTTCAGTATGATAGTTAAGTGAAATTATTTCGGATTTGTAAATATAAAATTATCAATAACGGTCGAAGCAGGATTGGTAATCGTAGGCGCAATACCTAAAGTTAAAAGATTGTTTTCGTCTAACTCGGTATTAGGCGATACAACTGTTAATAACATCCATGAAGTCGGATAAGGATAAATACCCCCGGTTAACGTAACATCATCAAGCCACCCGATATTCGTCGCATCCGCAATCAGATATCCGTATCCATATAAATCTGATCCAATCGTGATTGAACCGGTAGAAATCAGAAACGATGGACGGGTGATGGGACCAAGATACGTCGTACCGGCCATACTGATTGATCCGTCGACGTACACAGTTCCGGCGACAGTCTGAATAGAGCCACGTTTTTCTTTAATACTTAAGTTGCCATTAACAAGTACAACGCCTTTTAACGTTGAACCCTGATTCATCGTTAAACTTCCGTCGATGACTAAAACATTTCCTTCTGCGACCTCTAATGTCCGGTTATCGCTGACAGTAACGTTTCCGTTAACGAAGCGGTTATTGGTAACGGGGGTGTTAGAACTGATTAGAGAACTTAAACTGGCATAACCGGTTAAAGTCTGAGTCGCTGAAGTAAAATACTTAAAGATTGGATTTATGCTCGTAGCCGAATAAGTTGAATAACTGTTTTTTAAGGTTGAAAAGACTTCATTATAATTGGCATATTCGCTCGGAGGATTTAATGTGGGATCGATTGATTTAAGATATTGCGATATAAAATTATATAATAACGATTCAGCGGTGATATTCGTATTCTGAACATAATCCGTTTCTTCGCCGGTAAAAACAAACTGTTCATTAACAACCGAAATTGAAGCGTCGGTTCCGGAAAGATAACTTTTAACAGTGAGGGTATCAGAAGCAGAATCAGATATTACCCACACAGTTGGGCTGTAAGAAGTGATGGTTACGCCCATATAATTAGCGAGTTCAGACAAAAATACCGGATCAAGATTTTTTTCCCGGATAATGATATGGATTGTGGCATTAATCGACTGAACGGCATTCTGATACGATTCCGTGGATTCAATATTTTTAGTTATTAGTCTCGACTGAAAAACGGCATAGGAGATAAGCGTAGCGATAATCCCAACCACAAAAGTGACAATTCCTAAAACAAACGGAAGTGCCATTGCTCTTTTGTCGTTGATGATAGCCATAATTTCACCTCCTTATGCAGGAATTGGCTGAATGGTAAAAAAATGATTTGCGGTAAACTGATAACTTTTACCGTTACTCGACTCTAATACAAGGGTGATGACGATTCTTACGGTATCTGCAGTCGTCGTCACTTCGATAGACGATGTGTTCAGCAACGTCACGCCGTTAAAGGTATAAAGTTCATCATCGATATATAAAGAAGGATCTGAAGTTAGATTAATTTCTAAAGTATGGACCGGATCATAAATGGTTACGACAAAATCATTGATATTTTCATCAAAATCATATGAAAAGCCTGATTCCAATGATATACAGTTAGTACCGCATGAAACATAATCTTTTGCATCAAAATCGGTCATAGCTTCTTCAAGTACCCTTACGACGTACATGCCTTCTCTGTTCACCTGTGATTCGATATTAATGGATTCAGTTGCTTTATTGATTAAGACAATCACGGATGCAATCAAACCAATCGCAAGACTGAATATGACTGTTGCGCCCAGCAATTCGACTAAAGTTAATCCTTTTCTATTCATAAATCATCCCCACCAACGTGATTTTACGCGTCTGAAAATAGGTGATTTCAACGGTAAAATGGATGACCTGATAGAGTATATCATTTGGTGACTGCACCTGAAAGGTTATGACCAGCTCAGTATCATAAATATTATTTTCGGATGAATAATTAAAAAAATCACATGACACAGGAGAAGAACCGCCACAAGTGCCGACTGTAACAGTTTTTTCAGTACCGTTCATCCAAAGACTTGTCGGACCATAATCTAAAGAGTTGATTAAATCATCGCGGATTAAGGATCCTACCTGTGTGGCGATGATTCTTTCGTTCGCTGCTAAAGTGTTATTTCGGATATTGATGATAATGGTCAGTGATGAAGTAATCATCAGGGTAATGATGAAAATAGCCGCAATTGATTCTACGACCGAAAATCCTCGATGATTCAGGATTTTTTTCATATGACCACCTTCTTTCTTTAACTACCTTTATTATATTATACTTTTTATTTTTTTGACAATGTTTGACAAAAAAAACGCTATTTTAAGCGTTGATTTCATAAAACCGATTGAGATTGAACGTGATTTTGATATAATAGATTTAATAGGGGTGATGACCTTGAAGAATTTAATTCTGTCGATAAAACACAATATTACTTTAGTCGCTGCAGTGATTGTTTTTTTGTCATCGATAGCATTCGCCGTTACATCAATCAGCGTTCTTGGAATCGGCCTGAGAAATGATCAGACTTCCGTGGGTTTTGTTTTTCTCGGCGGGGTCGATGAAACAAAATATGAAGCAGTACTTCAGGAAAAAATAGGTCTGTGGAAAACCAATTCCGAATACCGTCTGGAATTTCAGGGCTATTCATATGAAATCAACCTTTCATTATTTGAGTTTGATGCCATCACTACACTCTCCTCTATAAAGAAAAATCAGACTAATCAGGCTTTCTTTACGCTCACTCCGGGTAATCAGACTTCGCTAATAAATCAGTTTTCACTCGTTTTTTCAGAGGGAATCGCTTCACACATCATGATTGATAAGCTACTTGACGATATATTAAGTGATATGGGGAATCTGATTACTTTCAGAAAATATGCTTTAAAAGATTATCTACCTGAAGATTTGAAAACCATGATCGGCGATGAAGTCGTTATCACTAATCTTTCAGATGAATCTTTTGCGAAGTTCGATCAAAATGCTTATACGATTGCCATTCAGCCAAAATCGCGTTTTTCACTGCTTGAAACCTTTTCTAAAAGCAGCCTTGGTAACGAAGAATTAAGTATCGTCGCTTCAGCCATGCAGAAATTGTTAAGAAATACGCCGATGTCTAATTATATCTTTTCTCAGAATTCATCTCTTCCTGTTTGGGCAGAGCCAGGCATGAATGTCAGAATTCTTAAGGTCAATCAGTTCGATTTTACTTTTTATAATCCGCTGGATTATGAACTGAACGTTACCATAACCGAAGATGAAAACAATACGCTTCGTTTTGCCCTTAACGGGTTTCCGTTTATATCTGTATTTTCGACAGAAATAGAAGTTTTAACTATCATCCCTTATCAAGATATTTATGTTGAAGATGATACCGTCGATGAGAATACACCAGGAGCTGAAATGATGAGTGAAACGGATACGGATATAACCTACCGCGTGAAAATATCAAATGGCCTTACCGGATCGATAAAAGCTTATTACCGAACGGAAACGACACTTTCCCAGACGACTGAAGTCATCCGTCTATACGATGAAGAATCTTTACCTGTCAATCAGATTTATCATTATAACGTCATTACAAAAGGCGGTGAATAACATGGCTTTAAAACGAATTGGCGATGTTTTATTAAAAGAGAATGTTATTACCGATGAAGAACTGAAACAGGCCCTGAAGGAACAAAAATCCGATGAGCGTTTAGGCGAAACGTTAGTCCGGTTAAAAATCGCATCCGAAATGCAGATATTAAAAGCACTTGAATCATCTACAGGCGTACAAAGGGTTTCGCTGGTTAATTTTACCATTGATGGCCATGTACTGACCCTAGTCGATGAAAATTTCTGTCGCCGCAATAATGTCATTCCTTTACGCATTGAAGGCCAAAAATTAATGTATGCCACTTCAGATCCTCTTGATTTCGCCGTGAATGAAGAATTAAGAATGATTACCGGATATCGTCCGAAGGCTTATTCCGCTCCGAAAAATGATATCATTACCCAGATTGAGAAATATTATGGTTTTACCAGAACTTTAGAAGCTTTAGGCGTTAAACAAAATATCATGCTAGAAGAAGAATCTTTAGAAACGGATAACGAATATGACGAAACACCGATGGTGAAACTCGTCAATCAGATATTAACGTCAGCTGTTTTTCAGCGTGCCAGCGATATCCATATCGACCCGTTAGATGATAAAACTCTGGTCAGATACCGTGTCGATGGTGTTTTAGACACCGTTAGGGAATTTCCGAACAAAATCCATAACCAGATGATTAGCCGAATAAAAGTCATGTCCGGAATGGATATTACGGAAACTAGAATTCCGCAGGACGGGCGTATTCAGACGCTGATTCAGCAGAAATCACTTGATTTACGTATCTCGACTTTACCGACGGTACGCGGCGAAAAAGTCGTTATGCGTATTCTCGATTTATCCGGAAATATGAATAAACTACATACCATCGGTCTGAGTTCCAAAGAAGAACGTCAGATCAGACATATGATTTCTCAGCCTAATGGCATCGTATTAGTCAGTGGGCCGACCGGTTCAGGAAAAACAACGACGCTTTATGCTTGTCTCAATGAACTGAATAATCCGAACGTCAATATCGTTACGGTTGAAGATCCGGTTGAAATCAAAATGGCGGGAGTTAACCAGGTTCAGGTTCATCCCGACGTTAATCTGACGTTCGCTAACGCCTTGAGATCGATTTTAAGACAGGATCCTAATATCATCATGATTGGTGAAATTCGTGACGTCGAAACCGCGGAGATTTCCATCCGGGCGTCTCTAACCGGACATTTAGTGTTATCGACGATTCATACCAACAGCGCAATCAAAACCATCACAAGACTTTTAGATATGGAGATAGAACCGTTCTTAATTGCTTCTTCATTATCCGGAATCGTCTCTCAACGTTTAGTCAGACGTCTTTGCCCTGAATGTTCAACTTTCGATGAACCGACGGAAACCGAAAAAATGATGTTTGACAGATATCATATCGCTGCCGATAAGGTCAAACGCGCTAAAGGCTGCCCGTCGTGCAATTATAAAGGATTTGCCGGACGTGTAGGCATATTTGAAGTTTTGCCAATATCTAAAGAAATGCAGAAATATATCGCTCAGAATGCAACCATCGATGAATTGGAAAAACAGGCTCAGGCTGAAAAACTTGTGACGATTATGCAGTCGGGACTTGAAAAAGTCAAAATGGGCATTACGACGCTAGAAGAAGTCTTAAAAGTCGCTAACGAATAGGGGTGGTGAGATGGAACTTCGTAATTTTAAATTTACCGCTACCACCGCCGACGGAAAAACGATTAAAGGAAGGCTTGAAGCATTAAACAAATCGGTTTGCGTGAAATATTTACAGACGAAAAATTATACTGTTAAGAATATTACTGAATATTCGAGCTTTATCGCTAAACTCAACAGCATTACCATCGGGAGAGTCATGACCGATAAAAATCTGATTTTCTTTCTTAAACAGTTAGGTTCATTACTGACAGCCGGTGTTAATATCATGACGGCTTTGGAACTTTTAGCTTTACAACAGGAAAACCGTCACTTAAGAAAACTGTATTTTGAATTATATCAGCAGGTCTATAACGGTTTTTCCTTTTCTAAAGCTTTATCTAAACAGCAGAAAGAATTTCCGTCAATGCTCATTCAGATGATTGAAATTGGTGAATTATCAGGTGATTTACCCGGAACCGTTTTAAAAATGGCGGATTATTATGAACGGCAGATGAAAATCAGTCAGGGAATTAAAGGCGCGATGCGAATGCCCATTATCTATTTAGTGGCGGCTTTACTGATTGCGATAGGAATGCTGATATTTGTTTTCCCGAACATCACGAATTTATTCGCATCGTTTGAAGGAGCCGAACTACCAGGAATCACCCAGTTCTTTTTAGATGCGGGAGAATTTACTGCTAAATACGCTATACCGATATTCGGATCATTATTTGTCATTATTATTGTTATTATTTTGCTTAATAAATATGTTCCTAAAATTCATTATGCTTTTACTGTATTGTTTTTAAATCTTCCGGTTTTCGGTAAATTAGCGCAGATGAATAACCAAATCATGATTGCTAATTCATTATCGCAGATGTTATCAAGAGGGATTAACTCCGTCAAAGCATTAAATACCATTAAAGGTTTACTCTCAAATGTCATTTATAAAGAACTGATTACGAAGACTTTAATCTATATTGAAGATGGCAAGCCTTTTTCCAAAGCATTTCAAGAGAGTAAGTATATCGATTCTATCATGGCGAAAATGATGAATACCGGAGAAAAAACCGGTGAAATTCCCAAACTGATGGAAAACCTGTCAACGTATTATAATGGAGTTTCTGAGTTAAGAGTCGAACAGTTGAAAAATGCCATTCAGCCGATTTTACTGATCATCGTATATGCAATTGTCGGCGTGATGATGTTAGCGATAATGTTGCCAATGTTGTCGCTTGGGGGCCAGATTTAACCAGTTTTTATTAAAAATAATAATAATATTATGCAACTTGATTGACATAAAGATTCACTATGATAAAATAATGATAATTATTAAATATAATAAAAGGAGAGTAAAAAATGTTGAAATTATTAAAAAATAAAAAAGGTGTAACATTAGTAGAATTATTGGCAGTTATCATTATTCTTGGTATCATTGCAGCTATTGCCATTCCAACCATCGGCAATCTCATTGATAACCAAAAACAAAATGCTGCAGAAGCAGAATGGGCTAACGTTTTAGAAGCCGCAAGACTTTATAAAGTTGCTGAACCAGAGGCACAGACCGTTGATCTTGCAACTTTAGTCAGCGAAGGTTATATTACTGTTGCTCTTGGCGATGTCGCTTTAGATGACGATGCTGAATATGCTACAGAACCTGAAGGCGGTCTTCTGCCATTAATCACCGCACTTGCTGATATCGATTTTGACCTCACCGGTGCTGCACCAGTAGTCGACTTACCGACTGATTATACTCATGTATATGTCAACGGTTTAATCGTCGTTCCTGCTGTCTAAGAAATTGAGTAAAAATAGCTTTTCTTCGGAAAAGCTTTTTTTATAGGCTGTTGAACCTTTTGAATAATAAATGTATAATAGAATACAGGAGAAACGCTTGATTCAGTTGAAACAGCGTAATAATTGATTATGACGATACTTTATGCAATTTTGTTTTTCTTTTTAGGCAGCCTTTTAACTTCTTTTTTTCAGGTAATTGCTTACAGGCTTCCTAAAAAAGAAACCTTATTAGGAAGAAGTTATTGTCCTAACTGTCATGTTGATTTAAGACTAGTAGATGTCTTACCTCTGTTTGGATATTTAATCAACCGAGGAAAATGTCATTTCTGTCATGAAAAAATCTCTATTAGTTATTTCTTAAGTGAATTATTCGGAGGAATCCTCTTTACAATCGCTTTTTTATTGACTGGCTTTAGTCTGGAACTGATTATTGCGTTTATCATGATATTAGTCCTCATCACGGAATCCGTCACTGATATTGAAAAAATGGAAATCGTCGATTCAATCTGGATGATTGGAATTATTCCGGTCATCATCATTCGAATTATTCAAAGCACACTTTCACAATATTTAGTATCATCGCTTGTCATCTTTTTAGTGTTGTTTCTGATGATGGTTCTCGGCAAAAAAATAGCTAAAAAGGAAGTGTTAGGCGGTGGCGATGTTAAACTCTATGTTTTCATCGGCATGGTTCTTTCAATTCCTTTATCCTTCTTATCTCTATTTTTGGCGTCATTGTTCGGTGTTGTTTTTGCTCTGATTAAAAAGAAAAAAGCCGAGGCATATTTACCGCTCGTTCCCTTTATCTTTTTGGGTGTACTCGTTAGTTATTTTTATGGGCAGTTACTGATTGATTGGTATTTAAATTTACTAGGGATGTGATGAAATGAAAAAAAATAAAGATACTTTGTCCGTTTTTATCTCTGATAATTCGATAGGTTATTATCAGAAGAACCAAACTGATGAGACGCTGTCTCAGTATGGCGTGGTTTCTTTAGAAGTAGGAATGATTGAAAACGGATATTTACATGACCCGGTAGGATTATTAAAACTGATGGCTTCAGTTTATAAACAAAAATCGATTAAACCAAAATCGATTCGTTTAGTATTGCATGAACTTAATGTTTTAATTCGGGAAGTGTCGGTTAAAAAAACTTCGGTGCAAAAGCACAACCTTGAAAGTTATTTACATAATCCGGTTAATACCGGACTCAATTTACCGTTTAAACATCCGATTATTTCTCATTACGTTAAAAATGAAACCGATGAGGAATATATCTGTATTCTGTTTATTGCTGATCAAGATTTAATCAATGATTATTATGACGTCTTTGAACGTCTAGGCGCAAAAGACTTTCAAATCGATTTGCCTTCTTTAGCAATGTATCAGTGTTATACACGTAAAACCGATTATGATCTTTCGAACACTTTGCTTGTCGGGGTCTTCGAACAGTTGATTTCCATCCATATTTTCGAAGAAGGTATTCCGATATTTTCGATGATTGAAGAAGTCGAAGGCATAGGAGATGCGTTCTATGAAACCGTTGAAAACTATATTGAACGCATAGCCAATTATTATCGCTATAATCTGAGAAAAGATAAAAAAACAATTTACAACGCCGTCATATTTAATCTAACTGATCGCATTCCTCAGAATACTTTCGTCGAAAAAATGGGTCTCAGACTGAAATCTTTTATTACGACAATTGTCGATGTCGGTGAATTATCTCCTGTTCTCTCAGAACAGTCAAAAGTAATATATTTAGCTTATACATCCAATCAGTTAACAAGTCTCGATATTAAGTTAAAAGCGAATTTCGAGATTGAAAGACTCAATAAAAACGCATTGCTTGCGAATTACATTTTTGTTCTCGCACTGGCTGTCTTTTCTATCTTTACGCTTCTTTATATTCCTCTGCAGTTACATCTCAATGAATATCGGAATTTACAGGCAATCAATTCTGAACTGACATTACAGTTAGAAGCTTTACAGGAAGAAATACCTTCATCCTCAGATTATTCCAGTGCTCAAATTGATTACAATAAGGCATTTGATTATCTTATGAATCAGGAAAAATCACCAAGTGGATATATGAATGATTTATCTAGCTTTATTGATGGGGGTTTAAGTTTATCAAAATATTCAGTAAATACAAAAGAACAGAAAATTACGCTGACTCTTTCCGCCGACAGCGAACTGGCACTGAATGATTATCTTTTAGACATCTATGAAGCTTACGGAATGACTAATGAAACAGATTCCGCACGCTGGATGGTATCCGTGCCAGTGCGAAAGAATATTTCGGCTTTGGTGATGGAGGTGACGGTTTATTATGCGTAAAGTTGACGTGTTTGGTAAAAAACAGAATTTAACCCGTCCATTCTATCTTATTATTCTGATATTTGCGGTTGTCTTACCGGGATATTTCGTGATTCAGAATTATTTCACGGTTAAAACCGAGGAGTTAACGAAAGAACGTCTTAATTTACAATCACAGGTGAATAAACTGCTGTTGCAATCAGAACAGGATGTATTGTTAGAAATTGACCAGATTATTCCTTACTTACCGACTTCTTTTTCGCAGAATGCAGTTTCAAGTGAACTTAATTCTGTCCGCGATTTATCCGGACTGACATTAGCCACGGATTATGCAACGAATTTTGTTAATGATTCGGTCATGCCTTTTGATTCTTCTTTACCTTCTACATTAAAAGCTGTCAAGATAACGGTATCGATGTCGGTTGATGACGGATCAAAGACTCTCGATTATCTCGATAATTTAATGGATCTCGATACGATATATTATATTGAGGATGTATCTGTGAATTATCTGGCAAACGATAACGCTCAGGTTGTAGTGATATTTTATACATTTTATAACGATATTATTGTTAATTAATATGCGGGCTATTCTCAGAATAGCTCGTTTTTCTTTTGTTTTCATGCGCGCAAGCGCGCGAGAATTAAAAAAGTTCTATGTTTTGAAAAATAATAGTTGAAATTTTTATAGGCTTCTAGTAAAATAGAAGTGCTGACAAAATCGGAGTAACGCAGGTGTAGTATAATGGTTATTATGACTGCTTGCCATGCAGTAGATGGGGGTTCGATTCCCCTCGCTTGCTCCAGAGGAA
The DNA here is from genome assembly GCA_937928185.1 of uncultured Caryophanales bacterium. Lineage (GTDB taxonomy): Bacteria > Bacillota_I > Bacilli_A > Izemoplasmatales > Hujiaoplasmataceae > UBA5603. The sequence continues at coordinate 18,689 of CALEZX010000055.1, read as the reverse complement.
ATCACAGGTCTGATACAATAGTATCAGGCCTTTTTTTTGCGAAATAATGGTCGTTTTAATGGCGAGAAGCTGCATTTTATATTATAGATGATAATTTTACTTAAATACTTTCAATATAACTACTAGATTGAATTTCAATATTATGTTAAAATACTAAAAATAGAAAAATAACTAGAGCTTTAAATAAAGTAATTGAATAAACATTTGAACCAAATATTGCTTATACAAACAGGAGAAGAACATGAAAAAAAACATTGGAACAGTAATTACTGTATTTATAACCCTTGGATTATCTGTATTAGCGTTAATTTTAGGAGGAGTTCATCTTAGCGAACTTCAGTCCGACACATTAAGAATACTCGTTATCGTGTGTGTTATTAGCATTGCATATTGTTTTATAGCTGGCGAAATTACAGGGAACAATTCTCAAATGGATAAACTATGGTCGATATTACCAATCGTTTATGCTTGGATTATTGTCGGAAAAAGCGGTATGAATCTGCGTTTAATAGTAATGGCGATTCTCATTACTATATGGGGTGTTAGATTAACGTTGAATTTTGCCAAAAAAGGTGCTTATTCCCTTAAGTTTTGGTCAGGTGAAGAAGACTACAGATGGATTGTTTTAAGAAATAATCCCAAACTAAACAAGAGATGGAAATGGGCATTTTTTGATTTGTTTTTTATTTCTATATATCAGAATGAGTTAGTATTAGCGATTTGCTTACCGTTGCTTGCAGTTATGGAATCGGCAGTTATATTTAACGTCTTTGATGCGTTTATTACAGCATTTGTACTCGGATTCATTATTTTAGAAACAATCGCAGATAAGCAGCAAATGACATTTCAAACGACAAAATACAAATTACTAGAACAGGGAAAGAAATTAGAAGAGTTACCAAGCCCTTATGACAAAGGTTTTAACACTCAGGGAGTTTGGGGGCGTTCAAGACATCCAAACTATTTTTCCGAACAATCAATCTGGGTTGTTTTATATTTCTTTTGTATCAGTGCTGGTGTAACGGATTATGTATTCTTTAACTGGACATTAATTGGTTCGATGTTATTGATATTATTATTTATTGGTAGTTCGGCTTTTTCAGAAGGCATTTCACTTCAAAAATATCCTGTTTATCAAGACTATATAGACAAAGTTTCTAAATATGTTCCTTTAAAAAAGTACAGTGAAAACTAATCTATAGATTATTAATGGTAACACTTAGGTTTATAGTTTCATCATATGAAGGAAATATTTTATTTTTTATAATTAAACACTTTGACACGAAACTTTGTGTCAAAGTCTTTTACTTTTTAAGAATTAATTATGTATAGAGTTATGTAATTAAACTAATTAACTATTGATAGCTATTTAATAAATGAAAAGGAGACCCTATGGATGAGTTGATAAAAGAAGCTATATCTTTTTATGATTTTAAAAATCCAGTCTGCGAGTTTATCCGTCATAATGAAAATATGACTTATAAAATTACAGACGGACTTAACAAATTCGTCTTAAGAATTCATCTTCCAAAAGAAGGTTTTGATCTCTCTTTATTTTCGAAAGACAGGGTCAGAGAAACGGTTAGCCTTCTGCTTTATATGAATAAAAACAGCGATATGCTTCTTCAGAAACCGGTAAAAAATAAAATTGGAGAGTATGTAACAGTTCTTTCAAACCATGAACTCATAACGGTTTTGTCATGGATTGAAGGAGAAACATTAAATAAAGAAACCGCTGAGTTAAGAGCGTTCGATATTGCTTATATGGCAACGAAACTTCACAAAGCGATGAAAGGATTCAAAGGAAATCTTCCGCAATATGATGAAGAGATGGTTGATAATTTGATATGTCAGATCAAAGATGCGGTCTATTTGCATCATATTAGTGACGAACAGGGAAATATATGCATATCGATGTTATATCTGATTCGTAAGACGATATTAAAATTAAAAGACTCTGATGATTATGGTGTGATTCATGCGGATTTAGGTTATGGTAATCTCATAGATTCAGAAGGAATATTGGTTCCTATCGATTTTTCACTGGCCGGATACGGAGCTTATGCCCAGGAATGCGGGATGATTGCTTCTAACTACAATAATGACAAGGACTTAGTAAAAATCCTTGAGGGTGTTCGTCAGCGAAATGAGATAATCAGTAAAAAGGATGCAGAAATATTTTTAGCATTTAGTGTACTATTATTTATCGGTGCGCAGCATAACCGTTATTTTCAGGAAGAATGGTTCATTGACGGAATGCGTCGCTGGACTGAAAATATCTTTAGTCCATTACTTGAAAATCAGGATTAGTATTATTGATATAGTAAATTGGAAAACAAGTTGATTAATGATATAATAGCGTTGTTTAAATGTGAATCCTCTGTAAATGAATTTCTGTCAGAGGGATTTATTGTGAATTGGGGATGAAATCATGATTGCATTGAATATCGAACGGATATCGGCTGAGGAGTATATAGAATTTTTATCTAGAACCTATCTGGGATCTCAGTATCCGCAGGAACGGTTTGAAGAAAGAATAAAAAAACTGGTTAAAACTGTTTCAGTGAGTTTAGTCGCCAGAAATGAAGAAAATCTGATTGTCGGGATTTGTTTTGGCATAACCGATTTTGCTTACTGGCTGTTTATAACCGATTTAGGCGTCGACCGTTCTTATCTTCATCAGGGAATAGGCAAAAAGCTGATTTTGAAGGCACTTGAAGAAGCAGGCGGAGAAAAAAATATTGCGATGTATCTTTGTTATAATGAAGATGCCATTGGCTTTTATGAAAGTATCGGAATGAAACAATCCTCCGACATTATGGAGTATAATCATATTGAATGGACGTCATTTACCGTTAGTAAATGATGCTGAAGAGTGTTATTATGGATTCAGTAGTAAAAGAGATTCTGACTAACGTTTTGCCAGAAATACTTTTTTGGTAATAAAGAAAACTAAATAAACGCTAATCAGCTTACAAAAGCTTTTCCTTCTGGAATTAACAAAGGTCATATTAATTTTCAGGACGAGAAGACGATTTTTTAAAAATAAAAGTAAGTGATTGCTTAGTATTTTCGAAAAAAAACATACAAATTTTAAATATTTTCCCATTGGGAGTGATAGATATGGTTCATCTAAAATCAATTGTTTTTAATAATTATCAGAATTCCAATGAATATCCTTTTACAATGCCTTGGTTAAAAGGAACGGAAGAATTACTACTCAATGAAGACGTTGTGATTTTCACGGGCGATAACGGATCAGGGAAATCGACATTAATGAAGTTACTCGCAGACGCATTAAATCTGTACCGGATTCAGTCTAGTGATTTTGAAGGGTTTAAATCTTTCAATAAAAGTCTTAAAAGCATTAAACCACTTTTTCAGACATCGAGACCATTAGGGTATTTTTTTGAGGCGGAAGCGTTCATTACCTATCTGCATTATCTTCAAAAAGAAAAACAAGAAGCAATACGTGAATTATCAAATATCGATATCGAATACAAAAATAAGTCTGAATATTCAAAAATACAGGCGAAAACCCCATACGCAAAAACGCTTTATGAACTCGATAATATGTACGAATATGATTTGACCAAAAGATCTCACGGTGAGGCTTATCTTGATTTTTTTGCATCAAGGATGAAGCCGGGTCAGTTATTGTTACTCGATGAACCAGAAACACCGTTATCGTCGCAAAATCAGCTGACGCTGCTGGCGATGATCAAACAGGCAGTAGAAGCAAAATGTCAGCTCATCATCGCCACGCATTCACCGATTCTAATGAGTTATCCGAATGCACTACTCTATGAAATACAGCCTTCCGGAATCAGAAAAGTTCATTATGATGATATTGAAAGTATCAAATTGCTAAAGCAATTTATCAATTCTCCGGAACAATTTTTAAGGCATTTATAACCATTTCGGTTTCATTCTTTGAAATGCTCAGAAGTTGAGCATTTTTTTCATGGTTTCCATTAAATTTTAGGAGACATTTTTTGAAATTATGTTATAATATTCTTTGGATGTAAGCGTTTGTATTAAATAAAAACTAAGGAGAAAGCCTATGACAGAAGAAACAAAAACATTAACGATGATGGCGGTTGTTAAAGACCGCCCGGAAGAAGGCTTTACGGTTGTCAAAAAAACACTATCGACGGATTTGGCACCGCATGAAGTATTGGTAAAAGTAATGAGCGCATCATTTTGCGGAACGGACTACCATATCTATAAATATGATGCCTGGGCTCAAAATCGATTAAAATTACCTTTGACTGTTGGACATGAATTCAGCGGGAAAATTATAAAAATCGGCTCAGAAGTAACAAAAGTTAAAGTTGGGGACAACGTCAGTGCTGAAACCCATATTATCTGTGGAAAATGCGAATTTTGTTTACGTGGAGAAGGACACATCTGTGAGAATACTAAAATTATAGGTGTCGACACCGATGGATGCTTCGCTAATTATTTAAAAATGCCAGAAGACAACTGCTTTATTAACAGTCCGGATGTAAATCCTTTGTATTTATCCGTTCAGGAACCTTTAGGAAATGCAGTTCATACCGTCACTCAGTTTGATATATTAAATAAAACAGTTGCGATTGTCGGCTGTGGACCGATTGGTTTGTTAGGAATCGATGTAGCGAGAGCATATGGCGCAAAAAAAATCGTTGCGATTGAAGTCAATGAATATCGCCGAAATTTAGCGAAAGAACTAGGCGCTGATGTCATCATCAATCCTTTAACTGATGATGTTATCGCTACAGTAAGAAAAGCTACCGATGGAAAAGGCATTGATGTTGTCTGCGAATTTTCAGGAAATAAATCGGCAATAGAACAGGCTTTTAAATACATTAAAGCCGGTGGTAAAATGAGCATGCTTGGTTTACCATCGAAAAATATTGAAATCAACTTGGCCGATGACGTCGTCTTTAAAGGAATCACGATTTACGGCGTAGTCGGCAGAAAGATCTATGGAACATGGCATCAGGTCAAAGATTTAATGGATCGTAATTTATTGCATTTAGATAAAATCATTACTCATCAGTTCCCATTAAGCCAGATTAATGAAGCCGCTAAAGTTATGGGCAGCGGAAACAGTGGAAAGATTGTCTTAATTCCGGAGGAGATATAGGATGAATAAACTTGCATTTATCGACGCTAAACTAGATGAACTGAAAAAACAGGGCGTTTACCGGAAATTACCAGTCAACACCAAAGCCTGTTCAAACATCATCGAATTTAACGGTAAAGAAATTGTCAATTTATCAGCAAATAACTATTTGGGTTTAGCGACTCATCCGGAAGTCATCTCTGCCGCTGAAGCAGCTTTAAAAAAGTACGGTGCCGGAGCCGGAAGCGTCAGAACAATCGTAGGGAACCAAGATTTATTAGAAGAACTGGAAAAAACGTTAGCTGAGTTTAAAAACGAAGAAGCAGTAACGGTATTTCAGTCCGGATTAAACTGTAATATCGGCGTCATTCAGGCACTGACCGATAAAGGCGATTTAATCATCTCCGATGAACTGAATCACGCTTCAATCATCGATGGCGTTAAACTGTCAAAAGCGGACAAAGTCGTCTTTAAACATAGCGACATGGATGATTTAAGAAGAGTTTTAACCGAAAAAAGAAAAGATTATCAGCAAGTCATCATCATCACCGACGGGGTATTTTCAATGGATGGTGATTTGGCAAATTTACCGGAAATTGTTAAATTAGCAGATGAATTTAACGTTTTGACTTATGTCGATGACGCTCATGGCAGCGGCGTATTAGGTAAAAACGGACGGGGAACCGTCGATCATTATCACCTTCACGGAAAAGTCGATATCATCGTCGGAACTTTGTCGAAAGCAGTTGGAGTCATCGGCGGATATGTATGTTCAAAACAGAATGTTAAAGAATGGTTATTACACCGTGCACGTCCATTGTTATTCTCAACCGCTTTACCGCCAGCAGCGGTAGGTGCAGCGATACAGTCAATCAAACTTTTAATGAAAAATGATGACCTGACCAAAAAATTATGGAATAACGCGAAGTATTTCAAACAGGGTATGATGAATTTGGGATTTGATATCGGACATAGTGAAACACCGATTACGCCAGTTATGATCGGCGATGAAGCAAAAACGATGGCATTCTCAAAGGCTTTACTGAATGAAGGGGTTTTTGTTTCCGGAATTGTATTCCCAACGGTACCTAAAGGAAAAGGACGTTTACGGGTAATGATTTCAGCTTCTCATACGTTATGTGATTTGGCGTTTGCTTTAGAAAAATTCCAAAAAGTTGGTTTAGAATTAGGCGTTATTCACCAATAAAGATGAAAATAGTAAAATTTCTTAGTTTTCTCGGACTTCTAATTATCCCGATGATTTTACTGATTTTTGCGTCAATTGAATGGTTTCAACGTTCAATTGGCGTTTTTGTCATTTTGTTATTAATTTTCCTGATATTCCTGTATTTTGCTTTAAAAACAATTCGGGATAATGTTAATAATTCCTCATGGAATATTAAAAAGGATGACTGGGCTGATTTCTTATTTGCATATTTTGCCAGTATATTCACTTATAATCTGGCAATGTTCGATCATATATCAGCGGTATTTGCAAGCGCATTGGTAGGTCTGATTGGAGCTTCAGTCTTTAAGAAACATGAAAAAGCGATTTTTGCCGGTTCATTCCTCGGTATGGCTGAAGCGACTGTTTTCGGTGCATGGGGATTTATCGTAGCCGGATTAGTCATGGCGATTGTTTATGTCTTCTCAAAACCTCTTTTTGAAGGCGTAGGTGGCAAGTTAGGAACGGTTGCATTTACTGGTGCAGTTATCGCTTATTTATTGCAGGACCTTAACCCTTTAATTGGGATTCAGTTTTCATTGACAGAAGGATTATACCTTATCATCGCTTCAGTTGCCGGAGCTGTCATTACGAGACTCTTCAGTAGAATAGAAGGCGTCAGCGTCGTTCAGGCTTCAAGTGTTGTAGGTTTATTTTTTGTCATATTGTTCGATTATGAACTCTTTAGTATATCGCCTTATATCGCCATTGCCGGTTTCGGAGGAAGCTTCGTGGGAATGACGAGTAAAAACCATTTAAATAAAATATGGATGGTTGGAATGGGTGGATTATTATTTGGCGTTTTATATTACCTTTCAAGCGGAGTCTTTTCCGGTTTCGGAGGCAAACTTGGAACCATAGCTTTCTTGTCTTCAGTCATTACAATCGGATTATTTAAAATGATTAATCGTTTTATCAGTGGAAATATACATTCTACTGATTCACATCATAATTATGAAAAAGAAGTTGCGTGACTTCTTTTTTTTACTGATTGAATAATCTGTGATAGAATATTAATAAAGGAGTGATACCATGTCTTTCTATAGTGATTTTGCTCATTATTATGATCAGATTTTTCCCTGCAGTCAGGATACCATCGATTTGTTTACACAAACCTTTCAATCTAAAGGTAAACTTTTAGATATCGGCTGTGGGGCGGGAGGATACGCTCTTGCTTTGGCAAAATTAGGATACTCAGTCGATGGCATCGATTATGATTCGTCGATGATTGATATCGCCAATAAAAAAACTAAAGACCAGACGCTGTCATTATCTTTTAAGCAGGGAAATATGCTTGATATTGATATGCTTGATGTTTATGACGGAATATACTGTATTGGAAATACACTTGTCCATCTTCCTTCCGAACAGTCGGTTTTTGAAGCTTTGGGAAAGTTTTACGATGCTTTAAAGCCCGGCGGGTCATTGATTATTCAAATTGTCAATTATGACCGGATACTGGATCAGAATGTTGAGAACTTGCCGACACTAAGAGCTGACAATTTGGAATTTATCAGAGATTATCATTTTAACGGGACAAAGATTGAATTTCTTACAACGTTAAAAACTAATGAAAGAACTTATAAAAATACAGTAGATTTATTACCAGTCAGACAAAATGATTTGTTTAAAATGATGAATCAAATCGGCTTTTATGAGGTTAGAAGTTTTGGACGATTTGACTTATCGCCGTTTGAACACGACCAAAGTTTTATGCTTGTTATGAAAGGAAGTAAACGATGAAATCTCTCGACGATTACCGAATTGAACTGGAGAAATACCGGCAAAAATCCAAAACAGGCATCATTCTTGCGGCGATTGGATTTATTCTCTTTCTTCCTGTAGGAGCAGCTGGGTTTGCATCAGAAATGGTGTTTTTACCTTTTATTATGATGGCCGTCTTCATGGGTGGAGGAATCATGGCTTCTATCGCTTCTTCAAAAGTTAAAAATTTATCGAATGAATATAAAGAAAAGTACATTCCTAGTGCTGTAGAATCAATATTACCGGGATCCGTCTTTAATATCCATGGCGGATTTGATGAAACTGAACTTTATCGTTCAAAAGTACTCCTTCAGGCTGACCGTTATTCAAGCGAAGACTTATTCATGGGAGAATATCAGGGGGTCGGCTTTAAATCCGCTGACGTGACCTTAAAAGAAGTCAGGAGCACCGGTAAATCGACGACGGTTGTGACCGTTTTTCAGGGAAGAGTCATCCGTCTTGATTTTGAACTGCCGTTTGTAACTGATTTATGTCTTTCGCAACAACGCTTTCTTACTACATGGTCGTTTCCTGGTTACGGAAAAATCAAAACTGAATCGATTGATTTTAATCAGGCATTTACGATTTTTTCGAAATCGGATTTAGGAGCTTTTAGAATATTAAAACCTGATTTTATGGAAAAGTTAATGGATTTAGACCAGAATATGAAAGATCAGATTTCGATTTCTTTTCTGCATAATCGTCTTTATATCGCCTTAAAGACCAACAAAGATACCTTCGATTTTACTCTCAAAAGCGGTATTCCGGACAATCCTTTACTCGAGATTAACGAAAATGTTGAATTAATCAAAGATTTAGTTGAGCTTTTTCAATCTAACGGTTCATTTCAATAAAAGCACGCTAAGCGTGTTTTTTTATTTTTTTTGCTTCCCTTATTGGCAATTGTCCCATAAATGGCATATAATATAAATATCAGATTAACAGGAGGAAAATAAAATGAGAGAACTAAAAATCGCTGATTTAAACCGTTTTGCGGATTTAATTCCTGTGGAAAAACTCGAAAAAATCGACAAAGGCTGGAGCGGTGATGAAAAATATATCATTCACTGTCAAAAGGGCAAATATTTATTAAGAGTATCTGATATTTCTATGCTTAAACGCAAAGCAAAAGAAATAAGCGTGATTGAACTTGTCAGTACTTTAAATGTCAATACGCCTAAGTTCATTGAGCTTCAGATGGTTGAAGATATGATTCTGATGGTTCTCACTTACGTTGAAGGCGAGGATGCAATTCATGTGGTTCCCGCATTACCTCCGGCAACTCAGTACCGTTTGGGTTATCAGACCGGAAGAGTTCTGTGGTCAATTCATCATCTGACCCATAATCTTTACCAAGAATCAGATTTTCTTAAAATGAAAGAAAAAATTCTGAACCGACTGGACCAATATGAGAAAAGTTCCTACATGACTAAAGAAGATATCGTTCCTATCCAGTATGTCAGAGACAATATCGATTGTCTAAAAGATATGAACGTCCGTCTCAATCACGGCGATTTTCATATGGGTAATATGACCATCGATGATAAACAGAACATCGGAATCATCGATTTTAACCGTTTTGATTATGAAGATTCAGTCAAGGAGTTTACCAGCGTTCTCACATTTTCAAAGACAGCGTCCATCCCCTTTACAAGAGGAACGTTAAACGGTTATTTTTTAGATGGTATCCCTAAAATTTTCTGGAAGAAAGTCAAACTCTATTTAGCCTACAATGCAATGTATTCGATTTTATGGGCTGAACCCTATGGCGAAAGTGAAGTCAATTTCATGAAAGCTCGAAAAGAAGAACTGTATCATGAATATGATTATTTCCGAAAAGAAAAACCAGACTGGGTTAAAGGATGATGAATTTGTTTGATAAAATACTTGCGTTAAGAATGGAAAGACAGGGATTTAATGAACGGTTAGACCGTGAAGAATATCATAAGTTATTCCGGTTAATGAGCCCTGTCATGACCATGTACTGGACAATGCCTGGTAATCCGCCTGTGATTCAGCATCGGGCGGATTTTTCTGATTTTCATTATAATGATAAATTGCGCAGCCGCCGGGAAATCATCAAGGGAAGATTTCAAAATGGCGGAGTTGGATATGTTTTTTTCGATGAGATAGAATTATTTATCGCCATTTATCAGAAAAAGATAGAAAGATTTACCCCGAAGATGAGTGAAATCATTTCACTGATTGAACACGAAGGTCCGATTAACGTTAAAGGAATCAAAGAAGTTTTAAGAATGTATGTTAAAGATATAACGCTGTATTTACATAAGTTACAAACCGCATTTTTAGTGTTTGAGGATCAGAAAAGCGTGGAATGGGACCGGGGTTTTTACTGGTTCCCAAGTGAATTCCCTGAAGTGGATTTTAATCGCTATACCTATTTAGAAGCGCTAAAAATCATTTTATTACGCTTTCAGACCTTAATGGGATGGTTTGAAATTTCAATGGCCGAAAGCTTCTATAAAATACCTAAAAGGGATTTGTTAAAAGCAGCTGACGAGCTGGTAAAGGAAGATAAACTGATTCCTTTATCCATCGGAGATGCTTCTGGATATATCGGTAAAGAAGATTATTTAAATATCGATCAGTTCGATTCTAAAACTGTTACCGATCATTTCTTTGCATTAAACAAGAATGATTTTTATGTAAAAGCAATGGAACCTAAAATAAAACAACTGTTTCCGAAGACCGATTATGAACCAATGTATTATATTCTTCATAAAGGAAGTTTTATCGGCGCCGTTTACGGAAAATTCCGGATCCGTCCGGATGAACTTGAGGATGTCGTCCTTATAAAACCTTTTGAACAGTATTTGGATAGAAAAGAAGAAATCATCAAAGCCATCGGTAAAACCTGTGATTTTGATCGAAGTCCTTTAAAACGATTCATGGGAGAACAGAGAAGATGAAACTGACTAAAAGAAATTTATCGCTGATTTATAAAGCTACACTGATTATTTTATGCAGTCTTGGAATTGTCATGAATTTCATGTATTTAAAACAACCGTTTTACATGACAATTTCGTATTACACGATTCAAAGCAATATTGCCTGTCTGATTGTCATTATTCTGTTTTTCGTGAAGGAACTGAGAAACAGTCCACTCACAGAGGGACAGATAAGATTAAAAGCCGGATTTACGGTCATGATATTTTTAACGTTTTTAGTTTATCATTTTTTACTCAGCCCTTTCCTCGAGTCTTTGGATATCGATTATCAGTTTTTACAGTTTTCAGACGTCTTGGTTCATTATGTTTCTCCGCTCATGGTTTTAGGAGATTATTTATTATTCAGCGAACATCGTCTCATTCGGAAAAAAGATCCTTTTGTTTGGTTGCTGATACCATTAACTTACTGGATTTATACCCTCATTTATGCGGCTTTAGGCGGAATTTTCAGATTAGGCGAGAGCGTAAGTTCTTATCCCTATTATTTTTTAGATATCGACACTTACGGTTTTTTAGGAATTCTGCCATGGATTGGACTGATAATGGGGGTTTATATCGGACTGGGTTATGGTCTATACGGATTAGATTTTCTGCTTGTTAAAATACGTCATAAAGAAAAATACGAACGTGAGTAAACGTTCGTTTTTTTAATGCTTTTTTCATTATAATCATGAAAACACTTTTATGAGTGTTATCAGTAGTTCTTCAGTAGAAATCGGCTATAATGAAGACTGAGGGGATTATATGAAAATCATTAAACAAATCTTTATTATCTTATTATTTTATGTTCTTGGAGAAATGGCCGCTTTTGGAATAAAAGCATTATTTCCGACGGTGTTTATTCCCGGAACGATTATCGGACTGGCGCTGATGTTAGTTGCGTTATTATCTAAAAAACTAAAACTCGGTGACGTCGATGACGTCGGAAGTTTCTTAACTTCAAATATGGCATTTTTCTTCATTCCCGCTGCAGTATCAGTCTTAGAATACGTTAATATCCTGAAAACAAGTTTTATCCGGATTATCGCTATTATCGTTTTATCAATCATCTTCAGTTTTACATTAGTGACGTTATCGGTTAAAGCCACGATAATTCTTCAGGAGAAACTCAAGAAGAAAAAACAGGAAGGCAGTGATCATCATGCGTGAGATTCTATCGTCACAGGCATTCGGAATCATGTTAACCCTTGTTTTCTATCTTTTTGGGGGATGGTTATATAAAAAAACAAGATTTCCTTTATTCAGCCCTCTATTAGTCGCAACACTATTACTGATGGGATATATTTTGATTGCGGATATCGACATGGCGGTATTCTTAACTGATTTATCGGGCATTCATCTGTTTTTAGGTCCGTTAATCGTTTCTTTAGCGGTTCCGATTATGAAACAAATCGACCTAATTAAAAAAAATATTCTGCCGATACTAGTGGGGTCATTTGTCGGAGCAGTAACCTCAATTATCGCCGTCATTGTTTTAGGCAGATGGTTTAATCTTGATCAGGCAATCATTTATTCGGTCATTCCGAAAGCTTCGACGACGCCGATAGCGATTGAAGTATCAGAAAAAATCGGCGGAATCCGTTCGATAACCGTTGCGGTCGTGGTTATGACTGCCGTCATCGGTGCGGTTATTATTCCAATTATTCTCAAAATATTAAAAATTAAAGACCCAAGGATTATCGGTATGGGGCTCGGGTCGACTTCACAGGCGGTGGGTACCGCAAAAGCATTGGAAATCGATGCGACTGCTGGCGCAATATCCGGAGTTGCATTAGTATTTACCGGAATCGCCACGGCACTAATCGCTTTATTTATCCATTAAACGTCAAAAGACGTTTTTTTTCTTGTTTGTTTTGATTTGAATTGATAAAATGAACATGAGGTGACTTTTATGAAACTTAATCGATATGAAATCGGATTGTGCATTTTCGGCGCTGGATATATTGTAATTTCACCGGTTGTTTATTTTATCGTTGGCGATTTCCTTCATGCCTTTATGGCCTGGAATATGATTTTATCGGTTATTCCTTTTATCCTCGTTAAATGGATGGACGCTATCATTCCGAAGAAGAAGGGGTTATTCATTGCTTTATTTGCCGGATGGATCTTATTTTTACCCAATGCGTTTTATATGATTACCGATTTAATCTATTTGTCGCTTCATGATTTTTTGGCGATTAACGAACAGGCTTATGCTTCGTGGTATTATCTAGATACGTTAATTCCCTGGTTAGCGTTATTCCACCTGGTGACCGGTGTGATAATTTCGTTAATATTCGGCTTTTACGCCGTTTTTCTGATGGAGAAGATTGGAAACAGGTATTTAAATAAAAAGCTGATGTTCAGTCTGACAGGGGTTTTATTCTTTCTTTCCTCAGCGGCGATTTACATCGGGAGGTTCTTCAGATATAATTCATGGGATTTCCTGAAAGTATTCCGGATTATCGCTGATTTTTTCGAAGGAATGAACTTTGACCGTATTTTCTTTATATTAGGGTATACCGTCATGTTAATGGTGTTTTACGGGTTATTTAAAGTGACTCATCTGCTTCAGGAGACGAAATAACACTAATTGATTATCTAAATCGTATTAAAGAATTATGATAATTTTCTCGTTGGAACGTTAATTTTTATGAAATTATAGTAAAATATAGTTATCATTAACAAAGAGGTGACGACATGGGATTATTACTACACCAGTTCTCTGATGAATTTAAGACGATCGTTAAAGAAGTTTATGAACGTCATTTTGAATTAGATCCTCTATTGAAAACAGAATATAACGACTATCAGAAACAACGCATGAAAGAGGATATTGAATATAATCTTTCATTTTTAGAAATAGCTTACCGGTTAAAAGACCGCTCTTTGTTCCGCGAATATTCACTTTGGCTGATGTCGCTGATGATGAATCTTATGCCGGACGTCGGTCTGATACGAATGAAAGAAAAAATGACAACGCACTATCAACTGATGAAAGAAGCGTTTATCAAGACTAAAGTGTATGAGAATCTTGATATTATTATTGCGATGATTGATGAAGCGATTGAACAAATCAATAATTATGAGTATTATCTTTATGAAAATTTTTCGGCTGTGGACAGACATGGCCTGGTCAGACGAAAATATCTGGATTACTTACTGAATCATGATTCAAGAAGCGCAATGAAATTAATCATGGAGATGTATAATACCGGTTTTGCGCTTGATGAAATTTATATTGATGTCATACAGAACGTCATGGTTGAGGTCGGTCAGTTATGGCATCAGGGCAAGATTACAGTCGCGGAAGAACATTTCATTACCGTAGCGACGCAAACCGTTCTATCTCAGTTTTATCCAATCATCTTTTCTACACCGAAAAAAAACTATAAATTACTGTCTTGCAGCGTTGGCAATGAACTCCATGAAATGGGAATCAGAATGATCAGCGATTTATTCGAATACCACGGATGGGATACGGTATATTTAGGAGCAGCTGTTCCGAATAAATCCATTTTAGAGACCATTGAAACAGAAAAACCGCATATCGTTGCTTTATCGGTCACGATGCCTCAACATCTCTTGATGTGTGAAGAACTTGTCAGAGAAATAAGAAGTGCTTTTCCTAAAGTATTAATCGCGGTCGGCGGAAGGGCGTTTACGATGACTGACGAACTATGGAAGTCGTGGAAGGTTGATCTGTACGCTACCGACGCAAGGACATTAATCGCTCTTTCAGAAGAGGCGGTGAAACATCTTGATTAAAGGAATCTTCAAATGTAATAAGAATAATATGATTACCGACATCATTATGGTCACGAAGGACTATGAACATCTGGTCAATAAAGAAATCAATATACAGGACGTTTTCGGTCCGGAAGTCATTGCTATTATCAATCAATCGAAAACACATGATGACATCGAACAACAGAAAATTGATGATAAGATCTATGCCATCAGTTATCCCTTTAATGATTTAACTATTGTTTTTGTCGTAGAAGTCTGTGATGATGAAGGCATCTATGAACTGATCGCCATGATATCGGCGATTCGGGAATTACACACTAAATTTTCGGATCAGACTTATAATACGATGGTCTTTGAAGAAATTCAGAAATTGAACAACGAGTTAGTTAATAAAAACCGTGAAATCGCTAAAATCAGCCATAAATTAAAAAACATGAATGATGTGTTATCAAGCCGGCTGATTAAAGATCCTTTAACAGATTTAGTCAGCAGGTACCAATACGCCGACGAAATTGAAGCGGCGATTCAGAAATACCCTGACTCCGGAGCTTTTTTCGTATTCATCGATATCGATAATTTTAAGTCAGTAAACGATACCTATGGACACAGAACCGGTGATCAGTATCTGATTGAATTTGCGAACAGAATAAAAAAACTGCCTTTAAATAATGCCATCAGGCTGAGAATATCTGGAGATGAGTTTGGATTATTCGTCTATGGAATCGACTGGATTGATGATCGTTATTATCAGATGTTCTGGAGAATGTTCCAAGATAACGTCTTATTCCCTATCACAATTAATCAAATTGAAATGAAACTAGAAGTCAGTCTGGGAATCGCGGAATATAAAAAGGACGCGACCCACATCAATCAAATGATTGATTACGCTGATTTTGCAATGTATCAGGCTAAACACAGCGGAAAAAACCGTTATTGCCTATTTAATAAAAACGAGTATTTAGAACATACAGAAAAATAAAAGAATCCCCGCTGGTTTCAGCGGGGATTATAATTTATTACTGATGAAGGAGTAAAACCATTTCTCTTAACGTTTTAGCTGCGACAGCGGTTGAAGCTCCGGTTGGATCTAACAGCGGTGCTAACTCTACGATATCAGCGCCGACGATGTTTTTGAGTTTTGAAAACTCATCGATGGCACCTAACAGTTCCTTATAGGTCATTCCTCCGGCTTCGGGAGTTCCGGTTCCAGGGAAGACGGAAGGATCCAAAACGTCTAAATCGATAGTAATATAAACGGGTTTATCTTTGATTTTTTCGACGGCTTTATCAAGACCGACAAAATCAAATTTACGCAAATTCGTATGACCCTCTGCAGCCCATTTAAATTCGCTCGAATCGCCGCTGCGGATGCCAAACTGATAGATTCTCCCATCGCCCAATAAATCGTAACAGCGTCTTAATACGGTTGCGTGCGATAATTTGCGTCCGAAGAATTCATCGCGTAAATCAGTATGGGCGTCTAAATGGATGATATGTAAATCAGGGTATTTTTTAACTAATGCTTCAACGACCGGTAACGTTACTAAATGTTCGCCGCCGATCATCATCGGTTTTTTTTGATCATTCAGAATTTTCTCTGTCGTTTTTCGAATGATTTTTAAAGCAGCTTCAACGGAACCAATCGGTAAATCGAGATCGCCGATATCGGCCGTTTTATAATTTTTTAAATCCATGTCTCGGTAAGGTGAATACCATTCGACACCGATGGAGTCAACGCGGATGGCGTTGCCGGCGAAACGCGTTCCCGGACGGAAGGACGTGGTTGCGTCCATGGGTGATGAAAATATCACCACATCGGCGTCCTTATATTCTGACTGACAGCTTTGAAAACTTAAATCTACTTTTTTAAAATTCATCTTCTTCCTCACTTTCCCATTTCGGCCAGTTCTCTTTATCGACAACTTTAATGCAGCCGTTATCTAAATCACAATGTAATGTTGAACCATTTTCAACATAAAAATTCAAATCTTCTAATACAGCTTCGCTGATGATTTCGCCCGGAATAACCAGAGGTATTCCCGGAGGATAAATCATAATCATTTCCGCCGCAACCTCTCCGCCGGCTTCGCTTAATAAAACTTCCTTTTTCGGAGCGTGATATGCATCACGCGGACGACTGTATGTTTCAGGGAAGGAGTAAGAGAATTTAACCTTCGGTAATTTATGACGGATACGGTAATAACGTTTGGATAAATCCTTAAGAGCAATGATTAAGTGATCGATATCATCTTTGGTGGTGCTATAAGATAATACAGCTAAAATTAAATGCGATTCCGCTAATTCCAACTGAATGTTGAATTTGCGGCGTAATTCTTTATAGGCTTCAAATCCGGTTATACCTAATTCGGAGACTTTGATGATGAGACGCAGTTCATCAAAATCGAAATTTCCGCGTTCATGGACATAAGTTTTATCGACAACTTCAAGACCGGAAATCTGTTTAATCTGCGTTCTGGCTTTTTTGGCCAACGTCAGAACTTTATCAATCTTTTCTTTTCCTTCGAAATACATTTGTTTTCTGGCAACATCCAAAGAAGCAATCAGTAAAGAAGAAGGAGAAGTACTGTGTAACATGTTTAAGGTTGACTGTAAACGGCTATGGTCGATACGGTCTCCTTGAGTAAGCAGAAATGAGCTTTGGGTTAACGAACCGGCAGTTTTATGCATTGAAGTAGCGGAGATATCGCACCCGGCATCCATGGCTGAAATCGGTAATTTATCGGAAAAATAGAAATCGGCGCCGTGGGCTTCGTCAGCCATGACGATCATTCCGGCTTCGTGGGCATATTCGGTGATTTTGACAATTTCACTGGTCATTCCAAAATAAGTCGGATTGATGATAAAAACTGCTTTTGCATCAGGGTGGCGGTCAATCGCTTTTTTAACAGATGAAAAAGAGAGTCCGTTCGCAATGCCTAAATCACTATCGATATCCGGTTTCACAAAGATTGGCATCGCGCCTGATAATATTAATGCATTAATCGCTGATTTATGAACATTTCTTGGCAAAATGATTTTTTCTTTTGCACGGCATATCGACATAATCATCGCTAGAATACCGACGGTTGTTCCATTGGTAAGAAAATAGGCTTTTTTGGCGTGAAAAGCTTCAGCTGCTAACTGCATTGCTTCTTTGATAACGCCGGTCGGATGCCCTAAAGTATCTAAGCCAAGAGGAGCGTTTGAATCCAGTAAAAACATATTCTGACCAACATAATCGATAAGTTCTTGGGAGTTACGTCCAAGTTTATGCCCAGGAACATCGAAAGGGGTAGGGTTGCTTTCTGCGTATTCTTTTAGTTTAGTAAAAAAGGGAGTCTGATTCTGACGGTCTTCTTTCAATTCTGTTATACCACCTTTCATGGAACGAAAATTATTCAGATATTGTATAAAATACAAAGATTTATTTGACTGAAAAATATGTTTATGCAATATCATATTATCATTAAATTTTTAGATGTCAATGATAAATACTTATGAGTTAAAAAAAGTTAAAAATATTGGTGTTTTTTCAGCGATATATGATATAATATTTCGAGGAAAGATTTTTGCGGTTGTGGCGAAACTGGCAGACGCGCTATCTTCAGGCGGTAGTGCCGCAAGGCATGTGGGTTCGAGTCCCATCAACCGCACCAAATTCACTCTTTTTATTTAGCGGATTTGTGCAAGTGAAAGATCTTTCTACAGTTACATGTTTTTTGATTTTCCCAAAATAACATGTCATGCGGTCGTGGCGAAACTGGCAGACGCGCTACTTTGAGGGGGTAGTGCCGAAAGGCGTGTGGGTTCAAATCCCATCGACCGCACCATATTGAAATGAAATAGCTTCCAAAAGTTGGAGATATGGTATAATAACCATACCACTCTGATG
>CALEZX010000054.1 GCA_937928185.1 uncultured Caryophanales bacterium | reverse complement strand
ATATAGCGCAAAAAAAGGCCTGATACAATTGTATCAAACCTATGCTTTCAATATGGTGCGGTCGATGGGATTTGAACCCACACGCCTTTCGGCACTACCCCCTCAAAGTAGCGCGTCTGCCAGTTTCGCCACGACCGCATGACATGTTATTTTGGGAAAATCAAAAAACATGTAACTGTAGAAAGATCTTTCACTTGCACAAATCCGCTAAATAAAAAGAGTGAATTTGGTGCGGTTGATGGGACTCGAACCCACATGCCTTGCGGCACTACCGCCTGAAGATAGCGCGTCTGCCAGTTTCGCCACAACCGCAAAAATCTTTCCTCGAAATATTATATCATATATCGCTGAAAAAACACCAATATTTTTAACTTTTTTTAACTCATAAGTATTTATCATTGACATCTAAAAATTTAATGATAATATGATATTGCATAAACATATTTTTCAGTCAAATAAATCTTTGTATTTTATACAATATCTGAATAATTTTCGTTCCATGAAAGGTGGTATAACAGAATTGAAAGAAGACCGTCAGAATCAGACTCCCTTTTTTACTAAACTAAAAGAATACGCAGAAAGCAACCCTACCCCTTTCGATGTTCCTGGGCATAAACTTGGACGTAACTCCCAAGAACTTATCGATTATGTTGGTCAGAATATGTTTTTACTGGATTCAAACGCTCCTCTTGGCTTAGATACTTTAGGGCATCCGACCGGCGTTATCAAAGAAGCAATGCAGTTAGCAGCTGAAGCTTTTCACGCCAAAAAAGCCTATTTTCTTACCAATGGAACAACCGTCGGTATTCTAGCGATGATTATGTCGATATGCCGTGCAAAAGAAAAAATCATTTTGCCAAGAAATGTTCATAAATCAGCGATTAATGCATTAATATTATCAGGCGCGATGCCAATCTTTGTGAAACCGGATATCGATAGTGATTTAGGCATTGCGAACGGACTCTCTTTTTCATCTGTTAAAAAAGCGATTGACCGCCACCCTGATGCAAAAGCAGTTTTTATCATCAATCCGACTTATTTTGGAATGACCAGTGAAATTGTCAAAATCACCGAATATGCCCACGAAGCCGGAATGATCGTCATGGCTGACGAAGCCCACGGCGCCGATTTCTATTTTTCCGATAAATTACCGATTTCAGCCATGGATGCCGGGTGCGATATCTCCGCTACTTCAATGCATAAAACTGCCGGTTCGTTAACCCAAAGCTCATTTCTGCTTACTCAAGGAGACCGTATCGACCATAGCCGTTTACAGTCAACCTTAAACATGTTACACAGTACTTCTCCTTCTTCTTTACTGATTGCTTCTTTGGATGTTGCCAGAAAACAAATGTATTTCGAAGGAAAAGAAAAGATTGATAAAGTTCTGACGTTGGCCAAAAAAGCCAGAACGCAGATTAAACAGATTTCCGGTCTTGAAGTTGTCGATAAAACTTATGTCCATGAACGCGGAAATTTCGATTTTGATGAACTGCGTCTCATCATCAAAGTCTCCGAATTAGGTATAACCGGATTTGAAGCCTATAAAGAATTACGCCGCAAATTCAACATTCAGTTGGAATTAGCGGAATCGCATTTAATTTTAGCTGTATTATCTTATAGCACCACCAAAGATGATATCGATCACTTAATCATTGCTCTTAAGGATTTATCCAAACGTTATTACCGTATCCGTCATAAATTACCGAAGGTTAAATTCTCTTACTCCTTCCCTGAAACATACAGTCGTCCGCGTGATGCATATCACGCTCCGAAAAAGGAAGTTTTATTAAGCGAAGCCGGCGGAGAGGTTGCGGCGGAAATGATTATGATTTATCCTCCGGGAATACCTCTGGTTATTCCGGGCGAAATCATCAGCGAAGCTGTATTAGAAGATTTGAATTTTTATGTTGAAAATGGTTCAACATTACATTGTGATTTAGATAACGGCTGCATTAAAGTTGTCGATAAAGAGAACTGGCCGAAATGGGAAAGTGAGGAAGAAGATGAATTTTAAAAAAGTAGATTTAAGTTTTCAAAGCTGTCAGTCAGAATATAAGGACGCCGATGTGGTGATATTTTCATCACCCATGGACGCAACCACGTCCTTCCGTCCGGGAACGCGTTTCGCCGGCAACGCCATCCGCGTTGACTCCATCGGTGTCGAATGGTATTCACCTTACCGAGACATGGATTTAAAAAATTATAAAACGGCCGATATCGGCGATCTCGATTTACCGATTGGTTCCGTTGAAGCCGCAATAAAAGTTATCAGAAAGACCACAGAAAAGATTCTTGCGGATAACAAAAAACCGATGATGATTGGCGGCGAACATTTAGTAACTTTACCTGTCGTTGAAGCTTTAATCAAAAAATATCCTGATTTACATATCATCCATCTCGACGCGCATACGGATTTACGCGACGAATTCTTCGGTCGTAAATTATCGCACGCAACCGTCTTAAGACGCTGTTATGACCTATTAGGCGATGGTAGAATCAATCAGTTCGGTATCCGTAGCGGTGATTCAAGCGAATTCAAATGGGCTCAAGAAGGTCATACGAATTTACGCAAATTTGATTTTGTCGGGCTTGATAAAACCGTCGAAAAAATCAAAGATAAACCCGTTTATATTACCATCGATTTAGATGTTTTGGATCCTTCGGTCTTTCCTGGAACAGGAACACCGGAAGCTGGAGGAATGACTTATAAAGAACTTTTAGGTGCGATTGATGAGTTTGCCAAATTAAATAACATTGTCGGTGCAGATATCGTCGAATTAGCCCCTTTACTTGACCCAACCGGAGCTTCAACTGCTGTCGCTGCTAAAACATTAAGAGAAATGGTTTTACTCCTTCATCAATAGTAATGAACTAATACAAGATAATAAAATTAATTAAAGCCCAGTACAATCCAAAATTGCACTGGGCTTTTTTAAGTTAAGAAATATTCTATTTCATTCACTTTCTTGTGAATGATACGACCTATTTGGTCTTTTGAAGCAGATGAGTCACCTTAAATAACCCGTAAAACACTGTTAACATGACACCGTACCCAAATATGAAGAAAATTCTGTCTAGGTTCATTCCTTCGAAAAAGTCAGCGATAATTTGAAATACTTTCAAAAAATCCCATGAATTATATCTAAAGAATCTGCCAATGTAAATGGCCACTGAGGAAAGTAAGAATAAAGTCCCAGTCAGACCAATCATCAGTTTTTTACTTAAATACCTATTTCCAATCTTCTCCATCAAAAAAACAGCGTAGAAGCCAAATATTAACGAAATAATCATGCCTGTCACCAAATGGAATAAAGCTAACCAAGGAATTAAAGTATCGAGATAATACCAAGAAGCATATGACTGTTCGTTAATCGCCATAAAATTATGCTGCGATAAATAAATTAAATCGGTAATCATATAAAATGCATTTGGTAGAAATAAAATCCATCCAACGAATAAACAAATGAACAACCCCTTCTTCTTTGGAATGATATTGTCCATACACTTAACGAGGATAAAAGGAATAATGGATAAAATCATATTCCACGCCATAAAGGCATGAAGAAAATCACCCACGATAAAATATACTAAAGGTGAAATTGCGATATACCCTGCACCGAAGATGCAAAGCCAGATTTCATATCGATTAAGTTTCATAACATCACCTCATGTTCATTTTAACAGTTCAGCTCCAAACGTACAAGAAAAAAAACGTCTTCCGACGTTTAATGGATAAATAAAGCGATAAGGGCAGTGGCGATTCCGGTAAATACCAATGCTACTCCAGATATCGCTCCTGCAGTCGCATCGATTTCCAAAGCTTTCGCAGTTCCAACTGCCTGTGAAGTCGTTCCAAGCCCCATGCCAATAATTCTTGGGTCTTTGATTCTTAATATTTTCAGTATCAAGGGAATAATGACGGCGCCGATAACGGCAGTCATGACGACAACCGCTACGGTTATCGAACGGATTCCGCCGATTTTTTCTGATACTTCAATCGCTATCGGTGTCGTCGAAGCTTTCGGAATAACCGAATAAATGATTGTTTGATCAAGTTTAAACCATTTGCCTAATACAACAACAGCGAGAATCGACGTTCCCGCACCAACAAACGACCCAACGAGGATTGGCAGGATATTTTTTTTAATTAGATCGATCTGTTTCATAATTGGAACTGCCAAAGAGACGATTAATGGACCTAAGAACAGATGGATGCCCGATAAATCGGTTAAGAATACCGCCATGTTGATATCCGCAATCAGAATATATCCCATTAAAAGTAACGTCGCGACGAGAAGCGGACTGAACAGCGGAAATCTTGTTTTCTTATATAACCATCCTCCAAAAAGATAAAACACAAGGGTCAGCATGATTCCAAATGCCTGTGACGATAGAATTTCACGCATGATAATCACTGCCTTTCTGTTTTTTCTTTTTTAGTTTTTCCTGCAAAATAATCGTTGCTTTAACCGCTAAAGTCACTAACGTAAAACTAAAGATTATCGATAAAACGATGATAGCGATAATCTTAATAAAACTGGTTTTAAGAATATTAACATATTCTAAAACAGAAACCGCTGCGGGAATAAAGAAAAAAGCCATATTCGATGTTAGAAAACTGCCGACATCATCGACATCGCCTAATTTTAGTTTTTTGGATAATAAAGCAACCAGCATTAACGCCAGTCCGATAATCGTTCCGGGGATAAATACATTTGGTAATATTAATTTTATTCCATAAGCAATGATTTCTCCCAAAACATATAACAATAAGATAATAAAGATTTGC